>JACZVC010000004.1 GCA_022572885.1 Pseudomonadota bacterium
TGATAGCAACCGGTGATGGACCTTCGACGTCGACCCGCTTGATGCGGGATCCGGTGACCTCGATAAGTCCCTGTTCAGCAACGTCCTCGTCGTCCTGGGCAAAAGCCATGGACGGTATACTCGCAAAGGATGCTGCCACACCGGCCGTCAATGCGTAACGCACTGCGTCCTGGATGGGATTTCGCTCTTTCATAAGTCCTCCTCAGGGAGAGGTTAGTAGTTTTGATAACGACGGAAGATTCCGCTATTACCCCTAAGCCAACTAAGAAAACGCCGAATTCAAAAAACAACGGATTCCGTAGTTGCGGCGATACTAGCACAACAAAGCCAGAAAGAAATAACTTGTGGTAAAAAAATTACAAGCCTTGAGACCCAGTCAAAATCAGGCAACCGAGGCACTCGCTGGGGCAACTCATACCCGTGGCGTCAGCAACTGTACGCCAATTGAGAAACTTGGCAAAGGCCTTTTAATTCAATAACTAAGGAGTTCGATACGGGTTTGGTTTTCGGTTGGGAATTCCACTCGAAGCAGATCGACAGACTTTGTTGCAGATAAGCAACAGCCGGCAAGAACCCACTGCGGAATTGGTTGCTGTGGCAACAAAGCAACATCCAGCGCGTTTTTCGCGCTCGAATCAGGCGCCGATGGGGAGCGATGCCCGGAGCATCCTCCCGGCCAACAATTCCTGATCCTGGTAGATGTCCACCAGCGGCTCGGTCAGAAAACCCTGCGCCTCGAATAATGCGATGATCTCCTGGCCCTTTCGTTCGCTTACCGCGGCATTTTGCAAATCGTGCAAGCGGGCCAGGTTGGCATCGAGCTGCAGCCGGTATCGGGCAAGCAAGGCAAGAACATCGGGACCCAGTTTCCGCTGCTGGCGAAAACAATCGCTGACCGATTTCAGCGCGTTTTGCAGGATCCGGGGATCGGGTGTTTGTGAGACCAGCGATTTCAGGTCGGTTGCCGATCGGTTTAGTCGTTCGCGGCTTTCTTCGGCCGCGGGGTCGCCGGCCAGCAAATGCGCCTGGTCGGCGGAAACATTGCTCATATGCTTTAGGAGATCGGCCGCGTGATCGAAAAATCCACTGTTTTCCAGTAGCTTGCCCAGCCTCAGTTCTTCGGCCGCGGTCTGCAGGACCACCGAGTCTGAGTGATGCATCACAAACAACAGGCGCGCTCCAGGGGCGCAAACCCGGGCCAGTTCGGCGACGGTTTGGCTAAGCGGCGTGTACTCCAGCGCATATTGGCCGCTGACCATATCGATACTGTTAGCGGGCAGGCCGCAGTCCTCGGCCGGCGTTTTTGAATAAAAACGGATCGCCGCCAGGCCGTCTGCATTCGATTTCACCATTGCCAGCGGGTCGATGTCCGCCTGATCGATCGCGTGTATCGAAAAACCGCTTTGCCGCTCGCCGGAAATGCGGCTGGCGATCAGCGCGATCGCCCCGTTGCCGGTCCCGATGTCCAGAATCGTCGCGTTGCCTTTGGCAGAGCGGAAAAATTCCTCCCAGACCTGGCGCAGCTTCCCCTGGTAATTACCGTCAAAGGCGTCTGCGCAGGAGGTCAGGAAGCCGTGACGCCAGTAATCGTCCCAATGCGATGTATCCTTGTCTGCCGCCTTTGTCATGTCTGTCCGGGCCGATCTCTGTGCGGCAAAAAACCGGCTCCTAAGATAGCACTATCACCGGCTGGCCAGAATCCGTGCCAGTTCGTCAGCCACCGTTATCTGCTGCCGTTCCGTTATTGCGGGGAACAAAGGCAACGCAATCGTCCGGCCTGCTATGGCTTCCGTTGCCGGCAACGACCCCCGGGGGACCGGGTAGCGTTGGCGGTAGAAATCAAGCAAGTGAACGGCCGGGAAGTAATCCCCCAATTCAATGCCTTTGCGAGCCATCCCGGCGATTAGCCGATCGCGCCGCGGTCGCGGGGCGTCCAGGGTGAGGACATAGACAAACCAGGCAATGCGACCGTGCGCGCAGTCGCGCGGCGGCAGGCTGACGCCGGGTAGTCCTTCGAGCAGCCGGTGGTAACGGGCTGCCGCTGTACTTCGTCGTTCCAGGAACTCATCCAGCCTTTCGAGCTGGCCCGCCCCAAGCGCACAGGCGAGTTCGGCCAGCCGGTAATTATGGCCCAGCCGGTCTGCCAGGAAGCCGTCCGCTGTTCTTCCCTGGTTCCTGAGGGCGCGGCAGAGCGCCAGTAATTCAAGGTTCCGGCTGACGATGGCGCCCCCTTCGCCGGTAGTGATGAGTTTGTTGGGATAGAAGCCAAAAACACCGCAATCGCCCACACTGCCGACCGGCCTCCCGTTGCTGCTTGCGCCCAGCGCTTCGCAGGCGTCTTCGATCAGTCGCAGATTGTGGGCCCGGCAAAACTCAAGTACCGGGTCCATGGCAACCGGCCGGCCAAACAAGTGGACAACGATAACAGCCCTGGTCCTGTCGCTGACGCAGCGCGCCAGGTCTGCGCAGTCCATGTTCATGGTGTCGCGGCAGATATCGATAAAAACCGGTGTCGCGCCCCGCCTGACTATCGCATTGACCGTCGCGACGAAAGTAAAGGACGGCGTGATGACCTCGTCGCCGGGCCCGATATCCAACGCTTGCAGGCACAGATCCAATGCTGCGCTGCCCGAGCTGACCGCCACCGCACCCGGACAAGCGCAGCGTTCCGCGAGCGCGGCCTCGAATTCGTGCAACCTGGATCCCTGGCTCAGGCGGGTGCTACGCAACACCTCGGCAACGCCGGCAATCTCCGGCTCGGAGATATCGGGTTGCGCCAGGGGAATTTCAGCCATGGCCGGGATTGCGCTGTTCGGTCAGTACAGGGTCCGTGCAGGCGGGCACGTTTTTCTTTATCAGCAGTTCTTGTTTTTCCGGCAAACCGGCAATCAAGCTGGCGATCTGGCGTCCGGCGGTGCCGTCGCCATAAGGGTTTTGCATGTCGTACAACGAGGCCCGGAAAGTTTCGCTGCTGGCTTTGTCGATCGCGGCACGGATTTGGTCCGCTTGCGCCGGGCAGTCGATGATGTTGTCCGCGCGTTCGCGCCCCTGCTGGCGTATACCGATGTTGACCGCCGGTAATTTCAACGCCGGCGTTTCCATGATCCCGCTCGAGGAATTACCGATAAGAAAAAGGCTGTGCTTCAACAGCCCCCAGTAATCCAGGTGAGCCAGGTTCACAAACAGGCTGGCATTGGCGTTGCGCCGGCAGAAATCACGGGATTGCCGGATCAGCTTGCGGCTTCCCGCGTCCGCATTCGGGAAGCAGATGATCTTGGCAAGGGAAATATTTTCCAATGCGCCGAGCAAGGCAATGGCATCGGCTTCCGGGTCCGCCGCCAGCGTGACCGGGTGTACGGAAACCATGCAATAAGGCTGATCGAGATCGATTGCCAGTCTTTCACCGAGCTCGGCCGGGCCAGGGATCGTGGCTTCACGCAGGTGATCCAGTGACGGCGCACCGACCTGGTGTACGCGCCAGGCCTCTTCCCCCAGCGCCAGCACCCTTTGCTTTGCCATGGCCGTCGGCGTGAAATGGACGTGGCTAAGCTTGGTCAGGGCGTTGCGGACCGCATCGTCGATCGCGCCCTCGCTGATCTCGCCGCCCTCTATATGGGCGATCGGAATCCGCAGCGCCAGCGCGACGCTGGCCGGCGCCAGCATTTCGTATCGATCGGCGATGACCAGCACCAGGTCCGGCCGGTCGCGGGACAGTATTTCAGTCAGCCCCAGCGTCGCCAGTCCTATGGATTTGCTCATACCGACATCGCTGTCGGAACTGAGCAGGCACTCGACCGTTTCATCGACGGTAAAACCCTGGCGCTTGATTTCATCGGCGGTCGAGCCAAATTCGGGCGCCAGGTGGGCGCCCATAACGACCAGTTTCGGCTCGATCCGCGGGTGGGCCAGCATCTGCCGCAGCGGCCAGTGCAGGTGGCCAAAATCCGCTCTTGACGAGGTGATGACCGCGACTCTCACAGGCTGGCTCATCTCAGGTCCGTTGCCCGCGCGCGCTGGTGTTCCACGGGTATGGGAAGGCGCCATCCTCGATCTATCGTAGCGCCCAAAAGGCCAGTCCCTGGCTGATCTGCTCATGGTCAAGCCACTGGCCCTTGAGCATGACGCCCCTGATTTTTCGTGTATTGCTGATATCTGCGAACGGATTGGCTTCGAGCAGGATCAGATTCGCAGACAATCCCACCCGGACACGGCCAAACTGGTCTTCGGCGCCGAAGTAGCGGGCTGGATTGACAGTTCCGGTCCGCAACGCCTGGTAAGGCGTCAGACCCGCAGCGACCAGCAATTCGAGTTCCTGGTGAGCAGCGACTCCGGGCACGTTAAAAACCTGGGGGGCGTCAGAACCCAGCAACAGGCCCGCGCCCTGGTCGTGCAGGGCTTTGATGAGCTTGCGGCGGAGCGCGATAAACTGCTCCGCGGCCGCCCGATCGTAACCGGGATCGTTGAGTATCGCGTTTTTGCTCTTCGACCAGCTCGCGAGTGTAGCCGCCGGGACATAGGCCATTTCCGGCCACAGGGACATTTCCGAGGCAGCCGGCGGCAGGACCCAGTGCTCCAGAAATGTTTGTGTCGGGACGATCCAGACACCCGCCTTCGCGGTCGCACTGGCCAGCGGCTCGATCCGGGCTTCGTCGATCAGGCCTGCCAGCCCCAAACCGAACAAGCCATTGGCTGCGTCGGGATAGGCCGTGTCTTCCGGAACCAGCGCCTGCAGGTAGCCGTCCAGGTGATCGATGCTGGCCTGGCCCAGCCGCAACGCTTCGGGCACGCCGACCAGCAAGCCGACATGACCGGCGTAGGGGATGCCGAGTTCGTCGGCCACGCGATCGATCGCCCTGAATTCGCGCAGATTCAGCCCGGGGTGAAGTTTGACGAAGTCAAAGCCCGCGGCCTGCTGTTGCCTGACCTTGCTGCCCGCGTCCGCGGGGCCGTTAACGCTGCGGCCGTTCAGCGATGGCCCGGAGGTGTAAAGTCGAGGGCCGAATCTGTGCCCCAGCGCCAGTTGCCGCCTGAGATCCAGGTGATCCGCCGCGCCCAGCATGCCCCTGACTACAGTGATGCCGTGGGCGACATTGAGAAAAAGGATTCGGTCCAGGTTGTCCGGATCGGCCAGCCCCGGAATATGTGCGTGCATTTCCGCCAGCCCCGGCATCAGGTAGAGGTCATCGCCGCGGATTTTCCGCGTCCCCGGGGGCAGCGGGATTTCATCGGCCGGACCCATTTTGCTGATGCGGCCTTCTTCGATGATTACCGTTTGCGATGCCAACACGACTTCGCTATCCATCGTCAAAACATTGACATTGACGAACGCAAATGGCACAGACGCGGCGCTGGCGTAATCGCTGCCGAAGGCCGCAATACCCAGCAGGAAAACAGTCAGCAACCGAAAAATCATGGCCTGGGTCTCACCGCAAGTACAAAGAGCCCCGGCGGCCAGACGCCACCGGGGCCGAACGCATAGCGCCTACTCGCCGAGTATGCGCAAGGTAACCCGGCGATTTTCTGCGCGGCCCGCGGCCGTCGCATTGCTGGCGATCGGGTTGCTTTCGCCATAACCCCTGGCGCTCAGCATGCCGGCGTCGACCCCATGGCTGACGAGGTAGTTCATGACAGACTGGGCCCGGCGCCCGGACAGGTTCTGGTTATACGCGGCCGATCCGGAACTGTCGGTGTAACCGGCAACTTCGACTCGCAGATCGCTGTTCTTCAGTAGCGTGGCCGCGGCGTCATCGAGACGCGCCGACGAATCGGCGGTCAGGTCAGCGGAATTGGTCTCGAAATTAACCCCCCGCAGGTGGATTTCCTCCTGCAATTCGCAACCGCGATTGTCGACCCGCGTGCCAGCCGGCGTGCCCGGGCAGTTGTCCATATAGTCGGCCACGCCATCGCCATCGCTGTCGAGAGGGCATCCGCGCCCATCGACCGGTGCACCGGACGGCGTATCCGGGCAGCGGTCAGCGCCATCGACCACCCCATCGCCGTCGGCGTCATATTCGCATCCGTTCGCCTTGACGGCTCTGCCGCGTGGCGTGCCCGGGCATCGATCAGCGCCATCGGCCACGCCATCGCCATCCGCATCGCTGGGTGCGCTCGGCGCGGGCTCTGCGTGGGGAGAGCCAAAAGGAATCTGCAGACCGATCATCGCAACCAAATCGTTGGTCGAGCCGTTCGGGGCGAAGAACTTTCTCAGTCTCAGTTCAGGGCGCAACGAGACGGTGCCGCCGCGGCCCAGATCGATCAGCAAGCCCATGCCGATCGAACCTGTTTTTTCACGAAAATTAAGGGCCGGATCGGTACTGTCGATATTCATGGCGCCCAGCCCCAGCAAAAAATAGGGCGACCAGCTTGCGTCACGGAACCAGACTCGCAGGAAGTTCAGCTCCAGCTCGCGGATATCCTGATCCGCGCCCCCGCTGCCGGGGTGATTGACACTGGTGTACATCAGTTCCAGATTCACTTTGTCGGTCAGGGCGCGGCCAAAGCCAACGGCAAAACCGGACTCGTCTTCCCGCGGTTGGCCGTCGGCTACCCATACGCCGATGGCTGCGGGTGTCAGATACCACTGCCCGGCCTTTTCCTCGGCCAATGTCACGTTTGCCCAGATCAGGCCGATGCACAAAAACGCAAGAATTCTGGAAAGTTTCATTGGGTAGCTCCCCGGCTGTTGCAGGTGATGGTGTCCCGCAATCTGTGTGTTGCGATGGCGCCAACAGTCATTGATGGCGTGATAATAACCGAATTTTCTTGCCGGTACAGCGTGGATCAGGGCGAGAGAATTTCGGCCCAGTTATTGATCAGGCTGTCACGGCGCCTCAGCAAGGCGCGAATCTGGTCGCGGTTGATATAAGCGCCGAGTTCGGCGCTCAACTGCTCGGCATCCAGCGCGGCAAGCCGGTCGGCCATTTCCCGGGGCATCTTCAGCTCGCGCTCGCGCACGTACGGCGGTTTGTTGCGATAGGTTCGGAAACTGCGCGACTGGTCTATCAGTTTGAGCATCCAGTCGCCTTGCGTGTAAGTGACATTCTGTTGCGTGCGATCATCGTTATAGATCAGCGTGTCCCAGACATACATCAGGTCGTGTTGTGGTTGCAGCGGACACCAGCCATTGGCCTTGATCTTCTCGCGGTTTTTTTTCAGCAGGCTGATCAATCCATCCATCCAGAAAATCAGCGCGCCATCTTCGCCGTTTATGTTGCGCTCGACCGCAACCGGGACCATATCGAGACCCAGCATGCGGTCCAGCCGGTAAGCGGCGATTTCATACTGCCAGCGGTCTGAGACGTTCAGCATGCGGTTTTTATTGGGTCCGCGGCCGCGGCGAATTTCGGTCGACTCGGTCTTGAATATCGCGTCCAGTTGAACGCCGTCTTTTTCCAGGGTCAGGCGAGTCGGCAGGGTGACGCCAACGGGGATTGCCTCGCTGCCGATTACGCTCGCGGTACGCAAGAATTCCGCCAGCTCGTCATCCGACATATTGTTGGGCCGGGCGCCCACTTTTCTTGTTTGCACGTACGGGGATTCGAGGCCTTCCCGATCGAGGTAGCGGACCCGCAGACCATGCTCGTCGATAATCAGTGCGGCGGCGCTGCCGCCGTAGTGCGAAGTCAGCATGCCGGTATCCAGCAGGACGATTCTGCCGTCATCCCGGCTTTCAACTTTTCGGCTCGTTGTTGGCGTGTGTCCGAGTACCGCGCGTTGCACCTGCTGAGTCTCCAGCGCTCGCCTGGTGTTGCTGCTTTCGCTGAGTGGATAGCACAGCGCGCTGCCGCGATACCAGAGCGGGCCGTCGGCGTTGAGTGCCACGCCTTCATTGGCAGCCAACAGGCTGCTGGCGGCGAGACGAAACTCTTCCCTAACATCTTCGTCGGCTGCCAGGATCGTCGCAATGGCGATTACATCCGGGACGTTTTGTTTCGAAGAGACAAAACCTGCTTTGTTCAATGCATGCCATGCTTCCGCGTATAGTCGAATTTCCGCCAACATGGTTTGGTTCAGTTCGCCTAACGGCATTTCGCCGATCACCGGGGCCAGCCCGCCGTGCACGAAAAGCGTATCGTTGACGACGAGTACTACGGATTGTTCAAGCAGCCAGTTGCCGTACTTGCCCTGCGGCGAGAAAGCCTCAAGACGGGCAAAATATCCGGCCGGGAATTGTCGATCGAACTCCGCCCTTGTTTGATCGCTGGACAGGGTCGCCTGATCACGCTGGCGCTGATAATTGGCGTATGCGGCCTGGCGTTGTGCCACTGTTTCCTCGCCGGCAAATTCGGCAATCTCCTGTTCAGACACGTATCGCCAGTCACCGATCATGTTCATTACTTCGTGATTGCCCAGTGCCAGCAATACTTTGCCGCCGGCTTTGCCAGCCTGTGTCTGCAATGACATCAGCAGATCCAATGCCGCGCGCGATGCCGGACCGCGATCCACGATATCGCCAAGGCTGACCAGATAACTGTCGCCGCCGGACCAGTTGCCCTCGTCGTCGATGATGTCGGTTTGCCTCAAGATGCTGGCCATGTCCTCGTAGGCACCCGAAACATCGGCAATGACGACCACGCGGGATACACCGGAATACCTCGCTTCTGGATTATCCTCGGCGATTGCCTGGCCAACGGCCAGCACCATGATCGCTAGATGGAGGAACAGATTGAGCAATGGTCTGCGGGTCATAAAATTCAACCGTCGGTAAGCCGTTATTGATAACGTCACTGAGTAAGGCTAGGCGAAGCGAAGCGTTTTTGCCATAGTCTGGACGGCTGCGGGCGGATTTGGAGCGCAGGTGAGCTGATATGAGGATGGATTCACTATGAACCGAGTAATCGTTTTGCTGCTTTTAGGTCTTGCGGCCTGCGTTTCGCTGGCGGAACCGGTCAATGTTAAGGTCCGCGTCCTCGCTAACGACGCCAAGTTCGTCGGCACCAGCATGGGCGGCGTCAGGGTTGTCATTAGCGACATCGAAAATGGCGTCGTGCTGGCCACTGGGATCACCCGGGGCGAGACCGGGGACACCGGGCTGATCATGCACCAGCCACGGGCGAGAGGCGCGTCCATCATCACCGACGGAGCCGCGGTTTTTAGCGCCAGTATCGATATCAGCCGGCCGACCAGGGTTCTGGTCGAGGCCAGCGGCCCGCTGGGGTTCCCGAATTCCATGGCGCAGATCAGCGCAACCCACTGGCTGATCCCCGGCCATGACGTCGCCGATGGGTGGACCATGACTTTGCCGGGTTTTGTCCTCAAACTGATCGATATCCCGCGCAAGGCCGGCCGGGGTGACGATATCCCGGTCCATGTGAAGCTGGTCATGATGTGCGGTTGTCCGACCGAGCCAGGTGGGCTGTGGGATTCCGATCAGTACACGATCAAGGGCCAGATATGGAGCGGAGACACGGTGGTTTCTGAAGCCGACCTGGAGTACACGGGGAAAACCAGCCATTATCGCGCTGCCATAACGGCGACAGAGCCTGGCGTGCTGGAACTGCTGGTTTATGCTGTGGATACCAGCACCGGGAACACGGCCGTTGTGAAAGCGCCGCTGCTGGTTGATGAATAAGCCACCGAGATTTTTTTTGTGGCCTGTAATCGGCATGTCGGTGGCCGTGTTGGTGGTTGGCTGCGAGTCCATAGGGCGCACCGACTTTGAACGCCATAGCATGAGCAGTCTGAAAGTCCTGCCCGGTAGTGACGATGGCCTGCTCCTATTCGAAGCCAACACCAGCGCCCAATACCCAGACAGCCCCAGCGGGGATATCCAGCGCATGAAGTGGGCGGCCGACTGGATGGAAATCCGGGGATTTTGTCCGCACGGTTTTGCGGTGGAATCGCGTCGGCGCTATACGCCTGCGGATGACAACCCGTTTCGATACCACTTGCGTTACGAGCTGCGCTGCCTGTCGCCGGCCGAATAGCGACGATTCATGAATCAGCTGCCCGGGCCCTCACCAGGAATCCGCGATCCTTGGTCAAATATACGGGCTATTGCAGGTATTTTTCGAGCAAGGCTGCATAGCTGCCATCGCTCTTTTGCTCCCGCAAGGCGACGTTGATCGCGTCGACAAGCGATTGCTCGACCGATGCTTTTGCGAACATCAACCGTACCTCCCTGGTCTTGACGGCGATTGAATGGGCTTCTACTTCTTCGGCCAGCCCTTTCTTGCGAATGACCGCGGCGGCGACGAATGGGTCCTCGAGGAAGCCGTCCGCCTCAAAATTGATCAGGTTTGAGAAATTCATTTCCGAGATCGGTACGCTGATAAACAGGTCCTCGTATTCAGGGTGGTCCTGCAAAGCTGTAATTTCCTCACCATAAAGGTATTGGGATACCACGCCAATCCTGAAACCCTGCTCAAGCAGATCGCCCAGGTTGTCAGCCTGGAATCGTCCTTTTTCTCCGGCGCGGACAAAGAGCACGAAAGTCTCATCGCGATAGGGGTCCGAGAACATGGCGAATTCGGCTCTGCCCTCGGTCCTGGTTGCGCCCGGCAGCATATTGATATCGCCCTTCTTCAGCATTTCGAGCAGACTGGCCCAGTCACTGGCCAGGAACCTGGTCTTGCAGCCGATTCTGGCGGCAATTCCCCTGATCAACTCGACATCCAGTCCACGCAGCTCGCCGCCGAGATCCTGGTACTGGTATGGCTCCCACGGGTTCCAGCCTACGACCAGCGTACAATCTTCCGCGGGTTCCGGCGCGGGCACGGCTTTGCCCGGGCTGGGGTCAACGCCATCGCATGCGGCCAGTGTGAGCAAGAAAGCAATAATTAACGAACAGTCGGCGATTCGTCGCATAGTGGCCTCCAGGATTCATCAGACACCGACAGTAGTATCCCTTTTGTGCTTTTTTCTGCCCTGCGATCGTGACTACTGCTGATACCAAGTATAGGACACAGACTAATGATTTTGGGGTGCCCGGCCATTGATCTGCGTTGACATGGGCAGTCTTGGCGGACAGCAGGATTCTTTCATGAGCGATGCAGCATTTGATGCGGATCTGATTTGCCGCTATGGCGGTCAGGAGCCCCGCTATTCATTTTCCAGGCGGTAGCAGTGTTTTAACGACGGATTCCGTCCAGATACCGCAATTAGGGAGTATTCGGTCTGCTCGCTTGCTATGTTGGCCAGGACCAGACGGGAAGAAACATGAAAAAGTCGCGAGCCCTTTTTCCAATAGCACTGCTGCTGCTGTCGCCGGCAATTTACGCGGTCAGTGTTCCGGCAATCCATGCCGGCCTTTATCCCAGCGAACGCCACGCCCGCATGGCGGACCTCGATTACCTCGTTGGAATCTGGGAGATGACCAGCCGGGAGACGATTTCCGGCGGCCAGTATGCCGAAGCGAGCGGTATCCGGTCTTGTGTGTGGGTGCTCGATCGCACGGCAATTCGGTGCGATGACATATTTACCCATGTTCGTGCGACCAACGGGTTTCCCGATCTTTACGAACCCAGGGACAGGCTTTTCTATATCACGTTCAATGAGCAGGACGGCAATTACGAGTTTCTTTACATGAGCGCGCTGAGCGCCGAAAAAAACATTTTCCCGGCCGAGTTCGATATCGGCAGCAAGACCTTGTTGCACGAAATTCCCGGTGAGTCCCCCGGGCAAAGCGGGGAGGCCATGCAAGGTACGTGGCAAAAACTTATCGATGACAACCAGATTCGCGAAGAATACTGGATGATGTCCGGCGACGGCGGCACCATGGAATCGATAGAAATTACGTTGCGGAGAATGGTCGGCGGCGACAGGGACGGATTATTTTTCTGATCGCCGGTCCGGTCAGTCGCTGCCAAAGTACCTGCTGATCACCCGATCGCCCGGCTGAATTCCGTATTTGTCCGCTACGCCGGCGTTGAGTTCGAGCACTGCCAATACCGGTTCGCCAGACACAATGCTGTCAAGAGCATATGGCTCGGTTTCTTTTTCGATCCGGGCAATGGTGCCGTCCCGCCTGATAAACAACATGTCCAGCGACAACAGGGTGTTTTTCATCCACATGCTGATATTGTGAGGTTGTTGATATACGAACAGCATCCCCTGGCGTTCGCCAAGCTCATCGACAAACATCAGGCCACGCGCCTGCTGTTTCCCCGACAAGGCAAGAAATACGGATATTTCCAGGCTGCGGCCAGCCCGAGTCTCGATCCGGATCGTCGTTTGCGTGAAGCCCTCGATACCATCGGCGTCGGCCGGGCATGCCAGCAGAAAAAAAACGCCAGCCACCACGATAAAAGTGCGGCTGACGTTCCTTGCAAGAGTCTTTTTGTGCTCGAATCGATTGCTCGCTTTAGTCATTCCCCGATTCTACCAGCAGCGTCTTGGCGACGCGTCCCCGCATCGTGCCCAGCCCCCTGGCGCCGTGCATAACCAGGGTCAGCATGCCAATAGTGTAAACCGGCCGGCGCGGCATGCGGACGCCGTGAAATGATCCATTAATTCTCCCTTCCACCGGCGACCGGACTTTGCCTGCCGCAGGAAACAGCAAATTTCGGGTGGCCGGGGTTTCGTTCTGAGGCTAGAGTAAGGCTATGAATCAACCAGTGACTAACCTTGACCCAAGAAACCACGAGCGCATCGCCGCCGCGATCGGATTTATCCTGGACCATTACCAGGATCAGCCGCGGCTGGAGGATATCGCGAAACATGTGGGTCTGAGCAGCTGGCACTTTAACCGTCTCTTCAGGAGCTGGTCCGGGGTCACGCCGAAGCAGCTGGTGCAGTTCCTGTCGCTGCGCGCCGCCAAAGAAAGCCTCGACCGGCAAGCCAGTATCCTGTCGGCATCGCTGAATGCCGGTCTGTCGGGACCCGGCCGCCTGCATGACTTGTTTGTCACCATAGAGGCTATGACCCCCGGCGAATACAAAAATGGCGGCGCCGGCCTGGTTTTGGACTATGGATTCTCGGCAAGCCCTTTTGGCGATGTGTTGCTGGCCGGTACGCGGCGCGGTCTGAGTCACTTGTCGTTTGTCGATCAAGGCGCGGATGGCGCTGCCGATGAGCTGGGCAAAGCCTGGCCGAATGCGACGCTGGCAAGAAATGACCAAAGCATGTCCGCGCTTGCCCGGCAGATTTTTTCAGGCGGGGGGAATGCGTTGCATCTGCGGCTCAAGGGTACGAACTTTCAGCTGCAGGTCTGGCAGGCGCTGCTGAAAATCCCCAGCGGCAACCAGACCAGTTACAGCGAACTGGCCAAGACCATTGGCAGACCGAACAGCCACCGTGCGGTTGCCAATGCGGTCGGCAGAAACCCGGTGGCCTGGCTGATCCCCTGTCACCGGGTGCTGCGGGCGAGCGGCGCGCTGGGCGGATACCGGTGGGGAGTGGACCGCAAGGCGGAAATCCTGACCTGGGAGCTGGCACAAAAGGTATGAGGCCACGATGAGCCGTGCTCGCTTGGTCAACTGGCGAAATGGCCGGTCGGCTGCTATTTTTAGGCAGTAGCGATAAAAAAAAGGCCAGGTCATGATTTACCCGGATATTCTCGCCACCGTCGGCAACACACCGGTGGTCCGTATCAACAAACTCGCGCCCAAGCACGTTGATATGTACGTCAAGTGTGAGGCATTCAACCCGCTGTCTTCGGTCAAGGATCGTTTGGCGATGGGGGTCATCAACGACGCGGAGCGCAAAGGCAAATTAAAGCCGGGCCAGACCGTTATCGAGGCAACCTCGGGAAACACCGGGATCTCGCTGGCGATGGTTTGTGCGGTCCGCGGTTATCCCTTCGTCGCGGTGATGGCCGAGAGTTTTTCGGTTGAGCGGCGCAAGCTGATGAAAGCCCTCGGGGCGAAGGTCATTTTGACGCCAGCGGAGTTACGCGCGACCGGCATGGTAAAATTGGCTGAAGAACTCGCGGAAAAAAACGGCTGGTTTTACACCGAGCAATTCGATAATCCAGCCAATCCGGAATACCACCGCAATACCACCGGCCCGGAGATACTCAGGGATTTTGCCGATATGCCTCTGGATTACTGGGTCACCGGTTATGGGACCGGTGGGACGATAACCGGCGCCGGCCAGATTTTGAGGGCGGCGCGGCCGGGAATAAAAATCATTGCGGCGGAACCTGAAAATGCGGCATTGCTCGGCGGAGGCGAATGGCAGCCACACACCATCCAGGGGTGGACGCCGGACTTCATGCCCTCGGTACTCGACAGGAAAGTCATCGATGAAGTGGTCACGATAGGCGATGTCGAGGCCAGGGAAATGGCGCTCGAGCTGGCGCAAAAGGAGGGAATTTTCTGCGGAATTTCAAGCGGAGCGACCTTATGCGCTGCATTGAAAGTTGCCGAAAAGGCTGACGAGGGATCGGTTCTTCTGGCCATGCTGCCCGATACGGGCGAACGGTATTTGTCCACGGTATTGTTTGAAAACATCACCGAGGAATCGGATACGCTGGACTGACAGACAATTCGATACTCGAAGTCAGTCAATACCGACTCCGATTTTCAGTTATGTTTTTTCCATGTCTGGGCGTTCGAATGCGTGTAGAACAACCCTAAGTCCGCCAGGCTCCTAAAGGGGAACTGCATGAGAAAAGGTTTCAAACGACTTTTATGGATTGCTCCGGTCATCGCCCTGGTGTTCGTTTTTGTGGTTTTGTCACGGCCTGGCCCACTGAAAGTCGCGGTTGCCGAGGTCGAGCGCAGCGATGTCAGGTCTTCGGTGGCCAATACCCGGGCTGGTACCGTTGTCGCCTGCAGGCGGGCATTGCTGGCGCCGCAAATCGGCGGGCAGATAGCCAATTTGTACGTTACGGAAGGAGATGTGGTCAAGCAGGGCGAGCTTCTTCTGGAACTGTGGAACGATGACCGCAAGGCGGAATTGCTGCTGGCGGAAAGAAGTATCCGGGCCAGCCGGGTCCGGGCGGAAGAGGCGTGCACGATCGCCGCCACGGCAGACAAGGAAGCGAAGCGGCTGACGCGTCTGCTGAGCCAGGGGCTGGCATCGCAGGAAGATACCGAGGCGGCAGTGGGTCGCGCCGATGCAACCGAAGCCGGTTGCCGTGCGGCCCGGGCGTTGATCGATGTGAGTGAAGCGACGCGGGATATTGCGACCGCATCACTGGCGAAGACCCGGCTCAAGGCGCCATTCGCGGGTACCGTCGCCGAGATCAATGGTGAAATCGGCGAATTTGTTACGCCATCACCGGTGGGTATTCCCACACTGCCGGCCGTCGACCTGGTCGACAACTCGTGCCTGTACATATCCGCCCCGATAGACGAGGTCGATGCACCGGCCATACGGGTTGGCATGCCGGCGCGTATCACGATGGATGCGTTTCCCGGACAGTTTTTCGCGGGTCATGTCCGGCGGGTGGCGCCGTATGTGCTCGACCTCGAAAAACAGGCGAGAACCGTCGAAGTGGAGGCGGAAATCGATACCATCCCGGCGGACCAGGTGTTGTTGCCGGGATACAGCGCTGACCTGGAGATTGTCCTGGCCGAGCGTAAAGCTACCCTGCGGATTCCAACGCAAGCCATCGACGACGGCCGAGTGCTGGTGCTGGGAGACGACGGCATCTTGCGGGAAAGATCGATTTCGACCGGTATCGGTAACTGGGAATATACCGAAATCCTCGACGGCCTGGAGGCCGGGGAGCGAGTCGTCGTTAGCGTGGATCGTGCCGGTGTCGTAGCGGGCGCGGTCGCCCAGGCGGAGTAACCGAGCAGTATGATCCACCTCGAGAAAATCAACCGGATATTTCAGGTTGGCGATCAACAGGTCAGGGCGTTGCACGATATCGACCTGACAATCAGGAGCGGGGAGTACTTGTCGATCATGGGGCCGTCCGGTTCCGGCAAGTCCACTTTGCTCAATATCCTGGGATTGCTCGATCAGCCCAGCTCGGGGAAATACCAGCTCGATGGCCAGGAAACCACGCAGATGGGTGACGAACAAATGGCCCGAATACGCGGCGGGAAAATCGGTTTTGTATTCCAGTTTTTTCACCTGATCGGCCGTCTCAGCGCCGCGGAGAACATAGAATTGCCGCTAATAATTGCGGAAGAGGCGCCCGCGAAACGAAAACCGAAGGTACAGGAAATATTGCACAAGGTTGGCCTGGAGGACCGTGCCGACCACCGGCCCGACCAGCTTTCCGGTGGCCAGCGTCAACGGGTCGCGATAGCCAGGGCGACCATCACCAGGCCCGATATGCTGCTGGCCGACGAACCGACGGGAAACCTGGACAGCGTCTCGGGTACCGAGGTCATTCAGTTGATGGAAGAGATGAATAACAGCGGGCTAACTGTGCTTGTCGTTACCCACGACCCGAATGTCGGCGATCGCGCACGCCGGAAGATCGAAATGATAGATGGCGCGATCGTTGCCGATACCTCGCAGCGGGCCCATGAGAATACCTGACTTGTTGCAGCTTGCGTCAGGCGCCTTGCTGCGCAGGGGAGCCCGCGCTGGAATGATTCTACTCGCGATGGCGATTGGCGTGGCAGCGGTCATCGTACTGACCGGGCTGGGAGAGGGTGCGAGACGATATGTCAGCGATGAGTTTGCCTCGCTTGGAACCCATTTGCTCATCGTCATACCGGGCCGCGCCGAAACCACCGGGGCAGGCGCTGCCCTGCTCGTCGGCGAAACACCCAGAGACCTGACCTTGGACGACGCCCGCGCGCTGGGTCGCAGCCACGCCATCGAAAAATATGCGCCCCTGGTTGTGGGCTCGGCAGCCGTCAGTTACCTGGGGCTGGACAGAGAGGCGCCGGTCCTGGGATCGACAGCGGAACTGCTCGAGGTCCGCAACTGGAAAATGGCGCAGGGCCGGTTTCTGCCGGACGGCGATATCGATCGCCCCCAGTCCGTTGCCGTTATCGGCGCCAACATCAAACGAGAACTGTTTGTAAATACCAACGCGCTTGGCAAATGGCTGCGCGTGGGTGACCGCCGATTCAGGGTCATCGGGGTCTTGTCTTCCGAGGGCCGGGCGATCGGGATCGACGTCGAGGAGCTGGTTATCGTGCCGGTCGCCTCGGCGCAGATGCTTTTCAACAGTGCGTCCTTGTTCCGAATTCTGGTTCAGGCACGGTCGCGGGACGCAATGCCTGCAGCGAAAAAATTCATCCTTGCAACGATAGCGCGCAGGCACCAGGGCGAAGAGGACATTACCGTCATTACCCAGGACGCTGTACTCAAGACCTTCGATAAAATTTTTGTCGCGCTAACCATGACGCTCGGCGGCATCGCGGCGGTCAGTTTGTTGGTTGCCGGTATCCTGGTGATGAACGTCATGCTGGTCGCGGTTACCCAGCGTACGGCGGAAGTGGGTTTGCTAAAGGCCATCGGTGCCCGGTCGCGTCAGGTTCAGCGCCTGTTTCTTACCGAAGCCCTTTTGTTGTCGTTTACCGGTGGTTTACTCGGGCTGGTGATTGGCTACGGCGGCGCCTGGTTTCTGGGTATCGTCTACCCCGCGCTAACCTTCATGCCGCCATGGTGGGCGGTCGTGGCGGCAATGGTGACGGCTCTTTTCAGCGGCCTGTTTTTCGGTTTGCTGCCAGCCCGCCGGGCTGCAAAAATGGACCCGGTGCAGGCGCTTCGGGGCGGTTGAGATGAGAACCGCGGATATGGCACGGCTTGCAGGTAGCGCAGTGACGGCGCATCGCCTGCGCTCGGCGCTGACCACGCTCGGAATCGCAATCGGGATTTTTGCGGTGGTCCTGTTGACTTCCATCGGCGAGGGCATTCATCGCTTTGTGATGTCCGAGTTCACGCAGTTTGGCACCAATATCATTGGCATCAATCCCGGCAAGGCGACGACCATGGGTGCGTCGATCGGCGTTTTTGGCAGTGTTCGTCCGTTGTCCATCGATGATGCCGAAGCGTTGCGGCGCCTGCCTTATGTCGAGAGTGTCGTGGCCATGGTTCAGGGCAATGCCGAAATTGAGTTTGGCCGGTTGCAGCGTCGAACAACCGTTTACGGCGTTTCACCGGATTTTCCGACAGTGTTCCGGTTCAACGTCGCCAGCGGCAGTTTTTTGCCGCCGGATGATCCCCGCAATCCGCGTGCGGTAGCGGTACTCGGTAGTAAGCTGGCCAACGAGTTGTTCCCGAAAGAGAGCCCGGTGGGTGCGCGAATCCGGGTCGGTGGTGACCGCTACCGGGTTGTCGGTGTCATGGAGCCAAAGGGCACGATGCTGGGTTTCGATCTGGACGATACGATTTTCCTGCCGGCTTCCCGTGGCCTTGACCTTTTCGGCCGCGAAGGGTTGATGGAAATCGATATTCTGTACGCTGAAAATACACCGGTAGACGAGCTGGTCTCCGGCATCAGGCGGCTGTTGATTGCACGTCACGGTGGGGAAGACGTGACCATTACGACGCAGCAGCAAATGATGGACGTGCTTGGCTCGGTTCTGGGCGTGCTGACCTTCGCGGTCGGCGCGTTGGGTGGTATTTCCCTGCTGGTCGGTGGGGTCGGAATATTCAGCATAATGACGATATCGGTAAGCGAGAGAACCAACGAAGTGGGATTGCTCAGGGCGTTGGGAGCCAGTGAAGGACAGATACTCACGCTGTTCCTCGGCGAGGCCATTCTGTTGGCGGCTGCGGGCGGGTTTGCGGGGTTGGTGCTCGGTTGGGGTGGCGCGTGGATGATCAACCTGCTGATTCCCTCGATGCCGGTCCACACACCGCTGTATTTCGTTTTTCTGGCAGAGTTTGCCGCGATCCTTATCGGGTTGGTAGCTGGTGTTGCGCCTGCACGCCGCGCCGCTGCGATGGTCCCGGTGGAAGCGCTACGGACCGAATGAACAGGCCCTGGCAGTCGTTATTTTGACGGGACAATCTGATCGATAGGCAACGGCCGGCTGATTGCATATCCCTGCGCAAAGTCCAGTTTTAATTTTTGCAGTCTTTTGATGACTTTTTCGGACTCCACATGCTCGGCAATCGTTTTCTTCTGCATGGCATGACTGATTTCGTTGATCGATTTAACCATCTGCCAGTCTATTTCGTCGTCCCCCATACTGCGCACAAAGACGCCATCGATCTTGACATAGTCAACGGCAAGATTTTTCAGATAGGCGAAGGAAGAAATTCCATTGCCAAAATTATCGAGTGCAAACTCACATTCCTGGCCCTTCAGTTTGCTTATGAACCGGTTGGTTGCCGAAAGATTTTCCGTAGCGATGTTTTCGGAAATCTCAAAGCACAATTTCCGGCCGGGGATGCCACTTTCGCTGATTTGCCTGGATAACGAGTCGGCAAAACCCTTGTCGGCAATCGAATCAGCCGACAGGTTTATGAAGAACTTGCTGTTGTCGTTCATCAGCCGGCTGTTTTCCGTCAGCCAGGCCAGCGCCTTGATGATAATCCAGCGGTCCATGCGAATGGACAGGTTGTAGCGTTCGACTGCCGGGAAGAAAGCGCCTGGCGGGATTTCCCGGCCGTCCTCATCCAGCATCCTGACCAACAACTCATAATGGAAAAAATCGGCGTTATCTGCCAGCGGCTTGATCGGCTGCGCTGCCAGATGAAAGCGGTTTTCCTGCAGCGCTTGCTTGACTCTGGCCACCCAGCCGAGTTCACCCATTCTTTGCAGAGCAGTGGAGTCGTCCTCGACGAAAAGATGGACACGGTTTCTTCCGGAATCCTTGGCGCGGTAACAGGCTGCGTCGGCAGCGCCCATAACTTCGCTGAGACGCCTCCGCTCTGGCGAGATGGGCACGATTCCGATGCTGGCGCCGATCGTATGAATCTGACCACTCCAGGAAAAGCGGAGTTCATCGACCATAGTCCTCAGGCCTTCGGCAACGCGAACCGCGTCCTCTTCGCCGCAGTCGTGAAGTATCAGCGCAAACTCGTCGCCACCCAGTCTACTGAGCGTATCGCCGTGCCGGACCCGAGACTGCAGTTGCTCGGCGACCTGCCGCAGCAATTCATCGCCCGCAACATGGCCGCAGTTGTCGTTGATTTCCTTGAAACGATCAAGATCCATATAGCAGACTGCGTGCGGCCCTGGCTGGACGTGAATGTTATCCAGCAAGCTCTGCAGGCGGCGCTCGAATTCACGCCTGTTGAACACGCCGGTCAAAGGGTCGTGACTCGCTTCATAGGAAAGTTGGGCCGACTGCTCGTGAGTTTCCGTAATATCTGTCAGTGTTCCCTCGAAATAAGTCAGCCGGCCTTGTTCATCGGTTTCTGCGCGCGAATTCTCGAGTACGACAATCTTGCTGCCGTCTTTTTTTCTCAGGACCAACTCCGCGTTGCGTATCTTCCCATCCTCGTCAATTGCCTTGCGCCAGTTGGTCCGGTCTTCGGGATACATATATACATCCCGGGTAATATCCAGTGCGAGCAATTCATCTTCGGAGTCATAGCCCAGCATTCTGACCAGTGCCGGGTTGGCTGAAATAAAGCGGCCTTCAGGGCTGGTTTGGAAGACACCGGCGACGACGGATTCGAACAATTCCCGATACTTGGTTTCCGATGCCTGCAGTTGCTTGAGCGTATGTGTTCTCTCCGTCGTATAACGCAAACTGCGGGTAATCAGGTCCTGGGTCGCCGTCTGCCAGTTGATGTACTCGATGGCGCCCTTGGCGACCGTATTCTCGCCAAGCGCTTCTTCCTGCTTGCCGACCAGCGTAATCACCGGGATCTTTGCCGACCAGGACTGGAGCATCATGTAAGTTGACAGCCCCTGGCTGTCAGGAAGATTGATATCGAGTAGTACGACCGCCGGGTCATGGTCTGTCAGGCTGCCGAGCGCCTCGTCCAGCGTACCGCTCATTTCAATTTGGTAGTCTCGACCGGCCGGTGTCTCGAGCGCACCGACCACCAGGTCCTTGACCCTCCGGTTGTCTGTAATCAACAGGACTAGGGACTGCTCTTGCTGCACCGCACATTATCCCTTTGTTGAGCATGCCGATCGGGTGTTCCGGGTCTGAGCATACCGAATTCCCCTTTAAATGCGACCCAATTTTCCTTTTCCAACAAGGGTCCTCAGGCATCCGGTGGTTGTACGCCGTACTGCATCCACTGCTGTCGCCCGCAAGTCGCTGGGTTAACTGCTATGCTTAAATATCTGAGCGTGCAGGATCAAAAACGTGCGGAACTCATTATTGCACGGATTTTATCTGGGTGATTTGCTGGTCGAACCACTGAAAGGGCGAGTGACAGGCCAGGGCCCTCCCCGACATTTGCCATCAAAGGCATCTGAAGTGTTACTGAATCTTGCCAGCCGGTCGGGCGAACTGTATACGCGCCAGGAATTGCTCGACAAAGTCTGGGGCGACGGCCGCGGCAGCGATGAAGCGCTGGGTCATGCGATTAGCGAATTGCGGCATGCGCTGGATGACCATCCGGACGATCCGAAATATATTCAGACGGTCCCGACCCGTGGTTACCGGCTGGTTGCCGATGTCCGGGTGGCGAACGCATTGCCGAATGATGCCGCCGGTGCGGAGTTTCTCGAGATTCCCGGCGCCGGTCGCAATTTTCCCTTGTTCAATTCTTTGTTGCGCAGGGGTGTAGTCAGGGCGGGGCTCACCTATCTTGTCATCGGCTGGTTGTTGCTGCAGGTTGCCGATGTGGTCGTTGACAGGATACCGTGGCTGCCGACGTGGTCGGCGACCTTTATGATCTACATGGTGGTTGGCGGGCTTCCCATCGCGCTCCTGCTGACTTGGTTCCTGGAGTTTGCTGAAGGTCGCTGGACCATCGATAAGGGGGCCGGGCAGTACCCCGATAAGAAGTCTTTCAATCAAAGTTACATCATTTTGCTGGTTTCTGTAGTCATTGCCGGCGCATTGCTCTCCGCTTACCAGTTGTTTGTCAAGCCTCTGCCATTCGTACAATCGCAAGCTGAATTCAGACTGGCCCCGGTCGCCGAGATACCGGTTGAGCCTCATACGATTGCGGTCCTGCCGTTTCTGAATATCGACGGTAGTGATGACGGGCGCGTATTCAGCGAAGGGCTGGCCGAGGATGTGCTTGACCGTCTTGCCCGCATCCCGGGCCTCAGGGTTTCGTCACGCGGTGATGCATGGTCGCTGGCGGCCAACTCCACATCGCAGGAGGTGCGCTCACGGCTAAAGGTCGCGCATTTCCTGGAAGGCAGCGTCCGCGTAGTCGAGGATCGGCTGCGGGTTGTCGTTCAGTTGATCAATTCGGAAACCGGGTTTCACCTGTTTTCGAGGCGCTTCGATCGCAGGCTGAACGAATGGTTTGAAGTTCAGGATGAAATCACGCGACTGACGGTAGCCAACCTGCGGGTAGCCTTGCCGTCGCAAACGCTGGAGCTGTCCGCATCCTTGTCTTACGACGATAATCTTGACGCCTACGCACTTTACAGGCGAGGCATGCGAGCTTTTTACCAGCCGAAAAGCAGGCAGAGCATCGCCGAAGCCCTGGATTGGTTTGCACAGGCGCTGGTGGAAGACCCGGAATATGCGGCGGCCTACGCGGGTCTTTGCAAAACCTATACAGCCGGTTACCTGGCGATCGATGAGTCGGCTTTTATCGCCAAAGCCGAAACAGCCTGTGCAAACGCGCTGGCCATTAACCCGAATCTGTATGTGGTGTACGAGGCATTGGGGGATCTTTACCACCAGACCGGAAAGGACGCGGAGGCGGAATCCAGCTATCGCAGGGCGCTGTCTATAAACGAAAAAGATGTTCCTGCGCTTATCGGGCTGGGCAGGGTTTACTCCCGGATACAGCGGCTCGACGAAGCGGAAGCGTATTTTCTAAAGGCTGTGGCCCTGCAGCCGGGGAACTGGTCCAGTTACAACGCTCATGGCGGCTTCCTCTACCACAACGGCAGGTACACCGATGCGGCGAGACAATATCGGAAAATCGTGTCTTTGGACTCGAAAAACTCGACTGGCTACACCAACCTGGGTACAGCCCTGATGCTGTCCGGCGATTTTCCTCAGGCCATCGCAGCGTTTACCCAGGCGCTGGAGATCGGGCCGCATCGCACAACCTATTCCAACCTGGGGCTGCAGTATTACTATCTGCATCGGTATGAGGAGGCAGTTTCCGCTCACCAGGAGGCGGTTCGTTTGGCGCCGGATAATCACCTGGTCTGGGCAAATCTGGGTGACGCCTGGTATTTCGCGGAGGGCCAGCGCAATGCAACCAGCGCTTTTGGCAAAGCCGAGGAATTGGTCGATCAGCGATTGAGCGTCAATCCCAATGATCCGTCGGTACTTATGGATGCTGCCTGGATAAAGACAATGCTGGGCAAGCCGAATGAAGCGAATGAACTGACAGCTGCCGCTGTGGCAATAATGCCGTCCAATCCTTACCTTGTGTTCGCAAGAGCGCTGATCAATCTCAGGCAGAATCGAGTATCCGCAGCGCTGGCAGACCTGGAAACAGCGGTGGCAATGGGCTACTCAGTCAAAATAATTGCTGCCGAGCCCTATTTGGAGTCGTTGCGAATTGAACCACGGTTTACGGCTCTGCTCAAAAGTTCGGAGAAAAATTAGTCGTAAGAAACGAGCGGCGCACAGCCGGGCTTACCCGGGTAAACACAAGTACCGCTCAAGGAGGCACATAATGAACAGAATAGCCATTTTGATCGCCGCGCTTTTGCTGGTGCTGAGTGGGTGCGGTAAGAACGACGGGTCGAGACCGGGGTTTCAATATCCGCCCCCAACAGAAAAACAATGTCTGCACGCGTTTGCGACCATTAATACAATGGCCCCGAAAATACAGGTCCACCCGGAAACTGTAGTCGTACAAATGGAATGTAAATTAATACTTCAAATTGTGCCGCCACGGAAGATAATGGGTGATGTCACAATTAAGCATGAGGATTCCCCAAATGCCGCCCCAAGTAACTGGCTCGACAAAACAAATGACGGCAGCACAGACCTCATCCTGATCGACGTTCCAAAAAATGCCGCAGAAGGCATACACAAATACTCAGTTTCTATTCCTGGCTTCGAAAAACTGGATCCGCGTGCAGATGTAATTCCCTGATAGAGGACGCGGACTAGCGGAGGCTCAGGCTTCGTCCAGAAAGGAATCGCAGGTGGCGCGCGACTCATCGATTTCAGGAATCGACGAGCAAATGGCTTGCATTTTCATGCGAATCAGCCGAATGCTGTTGTCGTTCGCGCCATCTGCATTCCACTCGCGGAATTTCGAATCGAGCTTGACCAGTCGTTTCTTGGTACGCTGATAAAAAGCGTTCCCGTGCCCATCGAGTTCATCAAGAACACGGATGGTTTCTTCTTCTATCAGGCTGATATCGGTCGGCACCAGATCAAGCAGGCCGACCAGGTAATTAAATCCCCACTGGAATCGTGTGGCGGAACCGCTTGACTCGTCATAGGCCCGCCGTAGCCAGTCGACCGCTTCGTCTGTCCGGCCTGCGCGCTCGGCGAGTTCCGCCAGATCGAGCATAAAGTAGTACGGCGAATGCGATTTTTGGAGTTCACGAGTGAGCAACTCAGTTGCTTTTTCATCCATACCCGCTTCGGACAGGATATTCCAGGCCGCGTTAATGACCGCCTGGCGCTCAAAAGGGTTGGTCACCTGCGCGTCGGCCCAGTCGACATGATTGGCGATCTGCTGTTGGAATTCGGGCGACAGCGGTTTGTCGGGGTCATCTGCCCGCGCCATCCGGATGCGGCCGCGACTGGTATACAGTCTTTCCATTACTGAAATCCCTGGATCGGCCGCGACGATTTTCAGGGCCTGGCCCCACAGACCGAGCAGCGAGGCGCGGCGGGGACTTTCTGAGGCTGTAAATGCCCGCGCCATCTCGCCGGATGAAAAAAGGACGAATTCGAGATTGGCAAGGACCAATTTCCTTTCCCCCAGCAGGGTGCGGAGTGTTTTCAATGCTTCATTTTTCAGATTTTCACTTGGCGTGAATGGTTGGTCGTCGTCAGCAATAGCTTCGGCAATCGCGGACAGGTATTCAGTGTCGATTCGGCTGCAAATTTCGGTCAGCGGTTGCGGACAGATTGAAGACAAGGTTTCGAACAGTTCGAGTTTGTTTTTGCCGGCCAGTACTCTCTCGTTGTCCTGCCCCCAGCTGTAATAAGCCAGCAGACGGTATTCTTTTTCGTTTAACGCCGGCCCATGCCCGGTAACGCGGTCGATGAGTCTTGCCACTGGTTGAATATTGCTCAGGGCCAGGTCCAGTACGCTGTTATAACGCTGGATATCGATGCCGCCGGGAATGCGAGTCACTTCCACGCCTTGCGGTGAAAATATAATCATCGTTGGGTAGCCCATGACGCCGAATCCCTCGCCGATGCGTTGGGCGTTGACGGTATCGCCATCCAGATAGACTGGAACAAACAACGAAGATTTCGCAACAAACTCCTGACGATTAAAGATAGTGGCCTTGATCTGGTTGCATGGCGGGCACCAGTCCGCACCCCAGTAGAGGAATATCGGCTTGTCTTGTTTTTCGGCCGCGGCAAAAGCTTCCTCGGGAGAACCCTCGAACCACTGGATTTTGCCGACTGTAACCTGGTTCGATGAATTGCCTGCCGCGTCATCCGGCGTTTCCGAGTCGTTGCTGCCGCTGCATCCGGCCAGACCCATCGCCGTTAGGAGGAGCAGGATCGCTGGCAGTGTCATTTGCTTTGGGATCATGGGGTATTCCGGTTTTCAACGATAATGCAAGCAGCTTATTGGATTATTTACGTTTGTAAAGACCAGATCGGCAAGCAATGGTTACATCCAGGCCACTCTTGACATAGGCTGGAGGAAAGCATAGTCGGGGGGCTAGCCTTGGTGAAGTATGCGGGCCAGCAGTTTCCAAGGTATGATCGCTCGCCTTTGCCGATGCATTGACTGTTTATCGAAGACCGGTTTGCCGGCGCCAAATCAAAGGAAGAAAAATCAGCGGGAGCAGGTACAGCTATGATTCAATCACCGATAGGCGTCTTGTTCGCGCTGGTTTCCGTGGCCGCTTTTTTCTTTTATCTGGAAAAAAGCACCGGATGGAAAGTCTTCAACCTGTTTCCGCCGCTGCTTTTTATATATGCCACGCCGGTGCTGTTGAATAACCTTGGCGTCATGCCTGCCGATTCGGTTGTGTACACGGGTATGCGCGATTTTGGCCTGCCGGTTTTTATTACCCTGATGCTGTTGTCGGTTGATATCGGAGCTGCGGTACGGGTGATGGGCAAGGGTGTCCTGGTTATGTTGCTCGGTAGCGTCGGGGTGGTCGTCGGCGGCGTTGTTTCTTTTATGGTCGTACACGGCTGGCTGGCGGAAGATGCCTGGAAGGGGTGGGGTGCACTCGCTGGAAGCTGGATCGGCGGCACCGGTAACATGGCGGCCGTGGCCGGCGCGTTGGACACACCACCCGAGCAACTGGGTCTGGCGGTTCTCGCAGACAATCTCGTTTATGTAGTCTGGTTACCGATCTTGCTGGGGTCCAAGGCATTCGCCGAACGCTTCAACCGCTGGACCAAGGTGTCGGAAAATCGGGTGGCCGAGATGGAAAAGGCGGCCATGGAACTGCACAAAAATGACGCGACACCGGAAATGCGAGACTACCTGTTCCTGGCATTTATCGCCTTTGGCGTCACCTGGCTCGCGGCCTGGATCGCGCCGCTGCTGCCCGAATTCCAACCGGTACTGTCTACATCGACCTGGAATTTGCTGCTGGTCACGACTTTCGCACTGGCCTTGTCCTTTACCGGCGCCAGGAAGATAGCCGGATCGCACAACGTCGCGATGGCAATTATCTATATATTCGTTGCCAGCATGGGTGCGAGAGCATCGATGGAAGGACTCGGGCAAGCGCCGGCGTTTGTCCTCGGCGCCTTTATCTGGATCAGTATTCACGGCGCGTTTTGCCTGGCTGGCGCCTGGCTGTTCCGGGTCGACGTGCACAGCGCGGCAATTGCCTCGGCCGCCAATATAGGGGGCGCCGCTTCGGCGCCAGTCGTTGCCGCATATCACAGGCAGAGCCTTGTGCCGGTCGCGATACTGATGGCCCTGATTGGTTATGCGATCGGAAATTACCTGGCTTTGCTGACTGCCCGCCTGGCTTTTTGGGTCGGCAGTTGAGAGCAGGCCATGAGCTGGCAACAGGAACACCGGCCATTACCCGATGACAGCGACTGGGTCGTAGTGTTCGAATGCCGGTCGGCGGCTGGCTGCCGGGAACTGGCGCTGGTCCTGCAGGCGCAGAATATACACTGCAAAGTATCCGGTGAGTCTCACCGTTTGCTGTTGGTGCCAAGTGCGGATCTCAGCCGGGCGAACGCGGAACTTCTTGCCTACCTCGATGAGGAAAGCAAGCCAGTCCCGACACCGCCCCCGGCGCCAAAGCAGTCCAGCGGCATCGCCGGTGTTGTTGCTTATGTCTCGCTGCTTTTGATGTTCGCCTATTGGCAGAGCCACCAGAGTTTCGGTGTCGACTGGCTGGCCAGTGGACGGATTGATTCCACCGCCGTGTTGTCCGGCCAGTGGTGGCGGAGCGTAACGGCCCTGACCCTGCACCTGGATCTGGCCCACCTGACTGCGAACCTGGTGTTTGGCGCCGCGTTTGGCTATTTTGCGGCACAGCTTTTTGGTAACGGGCTGGCGTGGGCCGGTATTTTGCTTGGTGGTTCGCTCGGAAATTACCTGAATGTCTGGTTGCAAGGGCCGGGTCACCGCTCCATCGGCGCGTCTACCGCTATATTTGCGGCGCTGGGGCTGTTATCCGCGTTCACCTGGAGGCGATGGCGCAGACCCGGTGAAAAACTGCTCAGACGCTGGTCGCCAATACTTGCCGGTATCGCACTGCTTGCCTATACCGGCGCAGGCGGCGAGCGAACCGACGTGTTGGCTCACCTGACAGGCTTTGTCTGCGGTCTGCTGATAGGAGTCGCCTACGGTGCGGCGGGAAAGCGAATCCTGCTGAGTGCAGCGGCGCAAAGGATATTGGTGATGTTGGCTTTGTTTGCCCTGGCGCTGAGCTGGATGCTGGCGATTCAGTCGAATTCGGGGCGCCTGATCTGAACAGTGGCCGCGATCTCACCGCCGCTCTCGCTGCCTGTATCGGGCTGACCGCTTGCGCTGGCTTGCGCCGCTGAAGATTCATCGGTTCTGAACGTATTGGACCTCGGCATGGCGATTGTATTGTCGTCCCGGTCTTGACTGGCCAGTTTGTGAAAGCGATTGCGCAAGTCAACCAACGATTTCTGTACTACCTTCATAGAAAGTTCTTTTTTCGCCAGCTGCCCTTTGAGCTCTGCGATTTGAAGTTGCTGCTCCTTGCCGGCGACCTGGTCTGCCGCCGCCAACTGATCTGCATTCAGCTTGAATGTCTGCGTCTCGTCGCTGGAATCCAAGTGTCCTGATTTGTCTATACCGTCTGTTTTCTGATTGAGAATTTCCGAATGCAGGCTTTCAATCAATTTCTGCTTCTCTTCAAGCTTGGCTTTGTACTGTGAAATCTGGACATCACTCTTTCTGTGCTGGCCGCGCTCCAAGTTATGTTTGTCTATGTCGCCTTGCAACTCTTCGACCAATTTTTGTTGCGCCTTGTTACTGGTTTCCAGGTCCTGGTACCGTCGCGTGGCGTCTTTCACTGCATTCTGTAACTTGTCCAGGTCTTGGCGTTGATTGCCGAGTTTTACCCGCAGTTCTTCATTCTGGATCTGGAAGCGAATGTCGCGAGACTGAATCGCGCTCATGCTCAGCGTGTCCTCACCCGCTGATTCTTCACCGGCTCGGGCTTGTGCCAAACGAGCTTCCGCCATTCGGACTTTGACCTTTATTTCCTCAACGGTTTGTTTTAGCCCGCTGATCTTGGTCCGGGCCTCCGCTTTCTCTTTGAGAAAGAGGTCTGTACCTTTCTTCAGCGCTCTATTATTAAACTCGAGCGATTCGATTTTTTTCCGAAGTTCGATCGCCGTTTGGTCGGCTGTCTGAATCGTGCCCTCCATATTGGAAAGCATGTCAAGTTGCTTGCGGGCGAGCTTAAGTTCGTCGCGAAGCTTCTGTGTTTTCTTTTCATTTACCTCGAACTCGCTGTGGTTGTTTTTCTGCTTGTCGAGTTGCTCGCGCGCCTGTACGAGTTCACCGCGGAGCTCCTGTACCTTTTTCTCGTTGACCCCGAACGCTTTGTTGTCTCTTGCCTGCTTGTCCAGCTGTACACGGGCCTGCTCGAGTTCGCTGTGCAGTTCCTGGACCTTTTTCTCATGGGTATCGAAAGCGCCGTGGTCTCTTAGCTGTTTGTCCAACGAAGACTGCAACTCGTCCAGTTTTCGCTCCAGCGCCTGTCTGTCCGTCCGCCGTTCAATCAGGTCCTTGCGTAGACGGCTTATCTGCTCGGCTTGTTCCCGGGAAAATGTTTTCTCGGTTTCGAGTTCGGCCTTGACCGCATCAGCTACTGCAGTCAATTCCATACCGGAAGAATCAACCGCGTTCCTAGATGTTGTCTCCAGCCGGGATATTTCTTTTACCTTCTTTTTCAGGTCTTTCTGCAATCGTGACGATTCGGCTTTCCAGTCGTCGCGATTTTCCTCGGCGAGCTTGCGATCGTTTTTGTATTTTTTTGCATTGTTTTTCAGGCCATCAATTTTCCCGTTGAGGAAATCGATTTGCTCGTCGGTCGGCAGGTGTTTTACTTGCTTACGCAGTTCTCGGGTCAGTGATTGCTGATCGCTGAGATCGGCCTTGAGCGCGGAGATCAGCGTTTCCCATTCACCAAAGGTACGAGACAGGCGCGACAATGCTTTTCTCGCCGCGCGGCGAACGTCTTCTACAGTCTTTGCTCGTTCCATCCCATCCATACTGGGCCTGTCCTTGGTCAGGTCTGCCGGCGTGTGCCGGCGCAACGGCTTCACCGCCCGTCCCTGGCTGATTGATTATGACAAATATTGTATTAGCCGCGGTCGCAGTGATGCGATGCTTGTCACATTTTTAGCAGTCGGTCGGCATGGGGAAAGGCTTGAAAAACAGCCTGTTTAGCCCTCACGTCAGCAAGACGGGAGCCGCCCGGGCCTGCGCCTGGAAACAGCGATTCCCGGTGAGCAGCGGGTTAGTCCGACTTTCTGTCCGGGAATTCTTTTATATAGAGATCCTGCTTGGCAAACGGAATCTCGATCTGGTGTTTATTGAATTCCTTGTAGATTTGCTGGTGCAACTGGTCCAGGATACGACCGCGAAGCACCGGCTGCTCGACCCACCCCAATAGCTCGAATTCAAGGCCCGATGGGCCGAATCGGCGGAAGCGGACCCGAGCTTCCGGTTTTCGACAAAGATCGGAGCAGTCGTGCGCGATGTCCATCAGCACTTTTCTCACCAGGTCGATATCGCAGCCGTAGGCTGCACTGACCGCGACCCGGATGCGATATTTCTCATGAGGGCCGCCGCTTTCATTGAAAATCTTGCTGTTGCCCATGACCCCGTTGGGGATGGTGATTTCGACGTCGTCCCTGGTCAACAGCCGTGTGCTGCGCATGCCGATGTGCGTTACTTCGCCACGCTCGCCTGAATCCAAGACAATGAAGTCGCCGATCTTGTAAGGCGCATCCACGAGTATGGACATGCCGGCGAAAAAGTTGGCCAACGTGTCCTTGGCGGCAAAGCTCAGGGCCAGCCCGATGATTCCGGCGGACGCCAGCCAGGCCGTGACATTGATATTCCATGCCAGCATAACCATGTAAATCCCGATTGCGACCAAGGCGATGACGGCCAGGTTGATCAGTAGAGGCTGGGTACGTGGCTGAACGATGTTGAACGCATGCTGCTTATTGCCCAGGTACCCGATCAGCATGCGGGCGAATTGCATGAAGAATTGCAGCCAGACGATAATAGCGATGGTCTTGAGTAGGGCCAGCGTCGCGAATGTCGGGGTGGCAGGCATTTTGAGCCACAAGGTGGCGACGCCCAGACCGGTGAGAATAACCGCCAGCCGCAGCGGCCGATGCAGGATCTCGATCAGGCTGTCGTCAAAGGTATTCTTCGTCCGCGATGTCCAGCGCCCGATGACCCGTGACAGGACACGATCAACGATGCGCGACAGTATCCATGACAGCAGGACGATGACCGCGGCTTGGACCAAGCGGTACGGACCCAGTACCGAAAACAAAGGCAGAAGTTTGTCCGACAGGAAGTCCACCAGGGGGTTTCCGCTCGGATCAGTCTGTTCCATTTTCATTCTCCTTAGAGGCTGATTCGCTGCCAGGCTGGCAGCGCCGCAGCCACTCGGCCCGCTTGCGGAAAAACATCTGCAGGCCGTCAATCTCGGCTTGCCGAATATCCGGATGCCATGCTTCGAATATCAGCACGATACGTTCGCAGTCGCCGCGGTTCCAGGCTTCATGCTCGAAGCTGTCATCGAAGGCCAGAATTTTACCGGTTTCCCAGTGCCGGGTTTCTTCGCCAACGCGGATTCCACAGCCGTCCGGAATGATCAGCCCGAGGTGGATGGTCAGTCTAAAATTCATTTGGCCGTAATGGGGAATGATGTGGCCGCCAGGCTGCAACCGTGAAAAGAAGATTTCGGGCATGTAGTTTTCGGCTTCGGGGTAAGGCAGCGATTCCATGACTGCCATCGTTTTTGGGCAGCGCGTGTAATTCTCGGAAATCACGCCGGCCTTGGTCATATGGAAGGATGTCCACACGGGCGAGCCGACCAGCGAGGAAAAGTCAGTGCCCGCCCGGGTCTTGCTGTGGTCCGCGCCTTCCTCGTTGGCCACTATATAAGGGGAAAACTCTGCCTGTTCTTCGAGCAAGGCGTCCAGTTCGCCACGAATATCATCGTAGGCGGCTTCCACCCGCGACACCCAGTCGAATTCCTCGCTTTCGAACCAAGGCGTCGCCTGCATGCCCGGAATCAGGATGAACTCTGGCCGCTGCATCGGGTGGTTGTATTCGGGCTGCTCCTCGCGATACAAGATCCGCATGGCCCGTTCGAACCTGTCGCGCTCCTTCGCCGGGTATTTGCCTGCAAGTTCGTCGAGAATCTGCTGGTTCATCCGCTTGTAATGCTTGTTCAGCGCCCGCAGCGCAGAACCGATTTCCTGCCGGGCCGCCGGGGTCATTTTCGTATTGGTGGCTGCCTGATCCAGCGCCGGCTCGGTCAATACCGCGCGCTGCAGCAGTTCTGCGCCGGCTTCTGTCCGTCCCTTGGCGGTATACAGCATGCCGGCCTTGATCATGGCGGAAACATTCTCCGGATCCAGGCGGGCAGTATGGGCAAAATTGTCAGCAGCCTTCTCGTTCATGCCCAGATGCCGCTGAACGAAGGCCAGCCGATACCGATAGGCGGCTACATTAGGCTCTGCCTCCGTTGCGTCATCCAGCAGGCTCAAGCTGGAGTCGGTATCGCCGCGGCGGAACGCGAGCATTGCGAGCCTGAAGCAAGCCGGGGCAAACGGCGGCTGCGTCGCAGCGAGTTCCTGCAAGCGCTGCTCCGCCTGTCGCTGCCGGCCTTCGCGCAGGTCTTTTTCCGCCGCCGCAAAGGCTTCCTGTACTGATTCGGCGCTCATGGCTCGTGGTATCGGTCCTTGTTCCTCGCGGTAGCAGCGATCAGCAGTCTTCGTCGCTGACCAGGTCCAGGTTAAAAGTAATGCCGACCCTGGGGATGTCGTTTTGTTGCATTTCCACCCAGTGCTCGAGGTAAGACGGAAACATGACGATCAGCCCGGTTTGCGGTTGCACTGAGAACTCCAGGTTGCTGAATATGGTCTGCCCGGTTTGGCCACCTGGCTCGTGCATGCGAAAACCGGCTTTTGGGTCGAGAAAAGAGATTCGGGCAGAGGTCTTGTTTGCTGAAACGTAATAGGTGCCGCTGATCAGGCTGTTCCGGTGACGATGCACTTCGTGGTAGCAGCCCTTGACGGTGATAGTCCCGAACATGGTTATAAGGTTCAGCGGCGGATCCTCGGTCGAAAAGCCGATGCTCCGCGCAAAGCAGCGGCCGTGGCGCAGTATTTGCCCGCCAATCTCGGCGAATTCCGCGTCCTTTTGAATCTGGTTGCGGCTAAAAAAAGAGGTATAGCCGGTCCGGTACTCCTTTTTGCAGATTTCCACACCTTCCGGATCCGAATTCCTCAGCGTTTCGACCTTCTGTACCAGTTCCCGGTTGAATTCCCTGTCGTCGGTCAGGCGATTGATATAGATAGGCACCGGGAAAACCGGGAACATCGCTTTCTTGTTGTTTTCGGGCGTAGAAAATTTTGTCATGGCCTTTTCCCCGGTTATGCCTGGCGGGTGCGTACAGGATAACCCCTGGCTGCCGCGCTGGAAAACATCGTTTTGTCAGATTTGCCCAACGCGCCACCGTATATTGCTGCCTATAGCTCCGCTTCCTGTGATAGTCTGCCGGCCTTTATCCGGGCGCCAGCCATTGCCTGCGAAGGGGACAAACATGAAAATCGCTCGATTTACCAGCCTGTTTTTTGCGTTGATTCTGGCCGCATGTGACGGGACGGGACATGATCAGGATCAAATGACGGCGGAGGCCGTTGCGGATGCGAGTGAGAAAATCGTTCAGCTCAATGAGTTGTACGAGGAATGTTTCGATCGCTCGATGGAGCTGAACCCGATTTACGCGACTTTCATCGGCGACAATCGATACAACGACCGTTTCGCCAACAGCATCGGCCCTGAGCATATCGAAAAAAAATCCGCATTGACGCACGAGTGTCTCGATCGCTTGCTGGTGATCGGTTCCGACGGGCTGAGCGGTCAGGATTTGCTCAGTTTCCAGATTTTCCAGCGCAACCAGGAAGAAAACCTGGCCGGCGAGAAATTCCCGGGGGAGCTAATGCCGTTGAACCAGTTCAGGAGCACGCCGAATTTCTTCGCGCAAATGGGGTCAGGCGCCAGCCTGCACCCGTTCAAGACGGTCAAGGACTACCAGGATTTCCTGGGGCGCATCGACGGTTTTGTAATCTGGATGCACCAGGCACGGGACAACATGCGGGCAGGCATGGAAAAAGGGCTGGTGCAGCCTCGAGTGCTGATGGAAAAGGTCGTGCCGCAACTGGACGCGCACCTGGTAGCCGATATCGAGGAAAGCCTGTTTTACCGGCCAATTCAAAATATGCCGGAATCGTTTAGCGAAAATGAAAAAACGGCATTGACCACGGCGTATCGCAATGCGATTGCAAACAAGTTGATCCCGGTTTACCTCATGCTGCGGGATTTCGTCCGCGACGAGTATCTTCCGGCCACCCGCGAGAGCGTCGGCTTGAAAGACTTGCCCGGTGGTGATGCATGGTATGCGTATCTCATTGCGACCACGACGACCACCGATCTGTCGGCGCAAGCCATTCATGAGATTGGTCTTGCCGAGGTCGAGCGTATTCATGGCTCGATGCAAGCGGTCATGGATGAAGTCGGCTTCGACGGCACGCTCAAGGAATTTTTCGAGTTCCTGAATTCCGACCCGCAGTTTTATTATGACGAGCGGGATCAGCTCATCGATGGCTACAAGGCGCTGCGCGAGGAAGTGCACGCAAAGGCGCTCAAGATTTTTGATCGCCTGCCAAAAGCGGACTACGAGATTCGTGCGGTCGAGCCGTTTCGCGAAAAGACTGCCTCGGGCGGTTCCTACATGAGGCCATCGCCAGACGGCTCCCGCCCCGGCGTTTTTTATGCGAATGCCTACGATCTGAAGGCGCGGCCGAAATGGGCCATGCAATCGCTGTTCCTGCATGAGGCGATTCCGGGCCATCATTTTCAGGGCGCGCTGACACTGGAAATCGAGGATATGCCGCGTTTCAGGAAATTTGGCGGTTACACGGCTTACAGCGAAGGCTGGGGCCTGTACGCCGAGTCACTGGGCAAGGAAATCGGCATGTACGCGGATCCCTACCAGTATTTCGGGGCGCTCAATGCAGAGCTGTGGCGGGCGATTCGCCTGGTGGTCGATACCGGCCTGCATTACCTGGGCTGGACCCGGCAGCAGGTGCTGGATTTCATGTATGCCAATTCGGCAACGAATGAGGCGAAAGCCGTTGCCGAGGCCGAACGCTATATTGCCATTCCGAGCCAGGCGCTGGCCTATAAGATCGGTCAGCTCAAGATATCCGAGTTGCGCGCCCGTGCTGAATCCGCGCTGGGCGAGCGATTCGATATCAAGGCTTTCCATCGGCAAGTGCTGGAAGACGGCCCGCTGCCGCTGAGTGTGCTCGATGCCAAGATCGATCGCTGGATCGCCAGCCACTGAGCCACCGATGGTTTGACAGGGCGGCGCATGCCGCCCTTTTTTTGCCTCCCGGCCGGTGAAATATGCGGGCTCGCGTGCCTGTGCCGGCGCCTGATCACGGCTGGTGGCCTTGCCACTTGCGGCGGTGGGTTCGCTGAATTTATGCTGCTGCCCGGGCGCAGACGGAGAGAGTGATGAAAGTACGTTTTGCTTTGTTGACCGCGTTAGCCTGGCTTGCCTGCAGCGCAGCGATTGCCGGACCCGCCCTCGAGCAGATCATGGCGGACCCCGACTGGATCGGCAACCAGCCCGAAGGAGCTTACTGGAACGATTCCGGCGAGTCGGTTTTCTATAGCCAGAAACGCCGCGGCGAACGAATCCGCGACTGGTACCGTGTTTCGGTGGACGGCGGCGAGATCCAGGAGCCCGACGCCCGGGGTCTGACTGCGAGTTCGAATGCCAGCCGCGTTTACAACGGTGATCGTACCCGGGTGAGCTGGATTCACGCAGGCGATGTCTGGATTCGTGACCTGCCGGCAGGGGAGTCGCGGCAGCTGACCGCGACCGCAGACCCGGAAAGCGCACCGGTATTCATGGCCGACGGCAACCGGCTTGCCTGGGTTGGCGATGGCGCCTATCGGGTCCACGATTTCGATACCGGGTTGACTCGCCAGCTTGCCGATATCCGGTTGGAGAAAAGCCCCGGGGACGATCCGGAGTTTGACATGCTGCGCGAGCAGCAGATGCGGACCTACGAGACGCTTCGCGAGGACAGGCGCCTGGCCGATTCCCTGGAGAAACACGAGGAGGAGGTACATCGGGCGGATGCCAGCCGCACGCCGCTGCCGATCTACCTGGGCTCGGATCTGCGTGAAGTCACGCGCAGCCTGTCGCCATCGGGTCGTTACCTGATGCTGGTCGTCGAGAACGAAAAAGACGAGCCAGGACAAAGCGGGAAAATGCCCAACTATGTGACCGAGAGCGGTTACACAGAGATTCGCGATACCCGACCGAGGGTAAATCGCAACCCGCCGGCCGGCCAGGATATATTGCTGGTCGATTTGGGAGAAGGGTCGTTTGAAAAGCTGGACCTGGGCGTATTGCCGGGGATCAAAAAGGACCCACTGAGAAAAATCCGCAAGGCCGCGATCGAATGGCATGTCGAGCGCGGGGCCGATAAAGAGCAAGTCGAAGAAAAACTCAAGGCGCCGGATCAACGCACGCTGACGGTCCTCGAGATTAGCTGGAATGCCAACGGTAGCCAGGTCTTGCTGCAAATGGCGGCCAACGACAACAAGGATCGCTGGATAGCGACTGTCGATTTCGAAAATTCCGCCCTGGTGCCGCAGCACCGGCTGACCGACGGCGCCTGGATAAACTGGGACAACAATGAGCATGGCTGGATGCCTGATGGCGAAACCTTCTGGTACTTATCCGAGGAATCCGGCTATTCGCATCTTTTTCTCAAATCCATCGACCAGAAAAAATCCCGGCAATTGACCCGCGGTTCATTCGTCGTGACCGAACCCGAAGTCGACGCATCCGGTATGAGCTTTTATGTTCGAGCCAATCGCACTCACCCCGGTAACTACGAGATCTACAAGGTGCCGGCTGCTGGCGGCGAGTTGGCGCAGATAAGCGCGCTAGGCGGTGTGAACGGTTTTAGTTTGTCGCCCGACGGGCAACGCCTGCTGATCACGCACTCATCCTTGGACCGCCACCCAGACTTGTTCGTGCAGGATGCCGAGGCGGGCGCCGACCCGTTGCGGCTGACCGACACAGTTTCTGCGCAATACAAGGCTATCGACTGGGTCATACCCGAGATCGTCGAAGTGCCATCGAGCCACGTGGACCGGCCTGTCTATTCGAAGCTTTACCTGCCCGTCGATTACGATCCGGCCAGGCAATACCCGGCCGTGATGTTCGTGCACGGCGCTGGATACACTCAGAATGCGCACATGGGCTGGCCATATTATTTTCGCGAATTCATGTTTCACACACTGTTGACGCAAAACGGCTATATCGTCATCGATATGGATTACCGCGCATCCAAAGGTTATGGGCGCGAGTGGCGAACGGCCATCTATCGCAACATGGGGCATCCGGAGCTCGAGGATTTTATCGATGGCGTGGATTTTCTGGTGGAAAACTACAATGTGGACCGCGGCCGGGTCGGTATCTACGGGGGCTCGTATGGCGGGTTCATGACCTTCATGGCGCTGTTCCGCGCGCCCGAACTTTTCGCCGCGGGCGCCGCGCTCAGGCCCGTCGTTGACTGGCGGCATTACAACCATGGCTATACGTCGCGCATGCTCAACACGCCCGAGATCGACCCGATGGCTTTCGAGCGCAGCTCGCCGATCGAGTTCGCCGAGGGTTTGCGGAAACCACTGCTGATCGCCGCGGGCATGCAGGACGACAACGTTTTTTTCCAGGATTCGGTCATGCTGGTGCAGCGTCTGATCGAACTGCAAAAGGAAGATTTTGAAATCGCGATTTATCCGCTGGACCCGCACAGCTTCGTGCATGCGGATTCCTGGCTGGACGAGTACCGCCGCGTATTCAAATTGATGGAGCGACACCTGAAACCGGATTGATTTCCAGCCGGGTTTCAGCAGATGCAAAGGCGCCGGTGACCGCATGAGCGGGCACCGGCGCGTGTCTGAGAGGCTGGCTCCTCGGCGCTGGTTTATTCGCTGTCGCTTTCCGCGTTAAAAGCGACCAGGGTCCCGGCCGCCAGGCAGCCGCTTGCCAGGAACTCGCCATAGGCGTGGATACCCAGGCCGGTCTGCAGGTCTGCCAGCTCAACGCGTTCAATGGTCTGGGTATTTTCGTCTAAATTTCGAGTGATCAACAGAATGCGCGTTTCACCGGTGGTCACGATACAACGATCACCGATCTCGCTACTGATAACCAGGCTGCCACTTGCCAGGTCGATATTCAAAATAATGCCTTTGAGGCGGTCGATAACATCGGCCGTGCGTTTCAGGATCACCAGTGCCGACTTGACCAGGGCTGGCGAGCCGGGGGACAGGCTGATCACGCCATCGACCAGGCCACGATATTCCGCTCGAATCTCGCTGGCATCCAGCTCCACTCCATCGAGTGCGAAGATGCGCGTTCCTGCCTGTAGTTGAACCTGGACTGCCGATCCGGGCGTGAATCCCTGGTTAGGGGCGAGCAGGAAGCCAAACTGGCCGGTGGCAGGATCGACCCCGGTTGCGGTGATTCCACGCAGGTGGGCGAATGTGCCACGGCGGCCGAGTTCTATCGTGACCGTGTCCAGTGCGATGTGCCGGCGGGTATCGGCATCGTCGCCGGCGATCACGCCGGCAAAAGGCGCCGGGAATCCGATTGCCGTTAGTTCCTGCCCGCGAGTCAACTGTTCGAACCTGGCTGGGTCGCCCTGCTGATCGAAGATCCCGGTGTTTTCAGACGCCCGGACCACGATGCAATGACCAAAATTCAGATCGTCGTCGCTATGGTCCGCATCGGCAATGACATGCCTGGGGCAAAGCACGAAGCGCTGATTGTCACTATCGAGACGGACGATCAGGCCGTGAACGCGGGCGAGTTTGCCGAGACGCGTAAAGCGATCGATGCGTATGAAAATTACCGGGCGAACGGTCACTTCACCGTTTGTCGTCGACACGGTAATCGATTTTTCCGCATCAAAATCCAGTTCGATATGCAGCAGGCCGTCAGCGAGGACCTGGATCGGTTCGCTTGGGAAAAGGTCGATACGACCATCGACCGGCAGTGGTGGAGTGATCCTGACGGCGATATCGCCGTTCTCGTCATACTCGATCAGCTCGAGATCGGTCAGAATCATACGGATTCTTCCGTACTGGCCTGCCGGCACATCCTCGATGGCGATTATGTCGGCGACGTTGCCCAGGCTCAGCAGATTGATGGTCACGGGATCCGACAAGACACTGACCGGACCATCCGGCCCGATCAACAAGATTGCGGCGATGCTTGCGTTTACCTCATCGAAACGAAAATCCGGGGCATCGGTCAGCGAAATCGCAACAGTCCCGATTTGCGCTGATAGAGGCGGCTGGTTCGCTGTACTGGTATCGTCGACCTCGCCACAGGCGGCCAACATGGCGGCCAGCAACACACTGGTGAGGATTTTGAGTTGAAAATGACGCATGAGATCTTCCTTTTTCTACCTGGGCGGTTCGCCAATCGGACTTGCGACGGCTGGCCGCTATTGAGCGGGTTTATGGATTTAACGCAGAGTTGCGCCCATGGTTGACCTCGGGCGGATAAAAAAAGGACATCTGCCGTCTGCTTGCTGACAAAAGCTGGAAATTGAATGGGGGCGTACGCTTGCTCGATGAACTGGCAAAACTCGAAGAAACCGCACGACGGCTCGAACCGGATCAGGAGCAGCGCGCCGCGCTGAACCGTGATGTCGAGGCGTATGCCAACCAATTCCTGAACGCTTTACCCGGCCTGAAGACTTATGTGGCGGACGACCCGTCGACGACGCCGCAGCCACCCGCCATTGCGGACGAACCGGCCGGGCTTGCAAAGGCGCTCGCCTACCTGTCATCCGCTGTCGACCGGACCGGGATCAACCCGGCCTCCGGTGGCCACATCGGTTATATACCGGGTGGCGGGGTATACACGGCCGCCCTGGGCGATTACCTGGCCGATGTCTTCAATCGTTACGCTGGGATACTGTTTGCAGGCCCCGGTGCGGTGCGCCTGGAAAAAAGCCTGTTACGCTGGATGGGCTCGCTGATCGGTTTTCCGGAAGGGGCGGCCGGCGACCTGACATCGGGTGGCAGCATGGCCAACCTCACCGGTATTGTCGCCGGCCGGGAGGCGCACGAGGTGAGGGCCGCCGATATACCGCGGACCGTGGTTTATCTCAGTGAGCAGGCACATCATTCGGTAGAAAAAGCGCTGCGGGTAGCCGGACTCGGCGAGTGCGTGTTGCGTTTTCTGGAAATGGATGAGCGCTACCGGATCAGGCCGGAAGCGCTGGCGGCGGCGATAGAGACCGACCGGGCGGGTGCGTTGATTCCGTGGCTGGTCGTCGCCTCGGCTGGCACCACCGATGTCGGCGCCGTGGACCCGCTCGATGCCCTGGCCGATATTTGCCAGCAGCAGCACCTGTGGTTGCATATCGATGCCGCCTATGGGGGTTTCTTCGTACTTTGCGACGCGGCAAAGGAATTGCTCGGCGGCATGTCACGCGCGGATTCGGTGGTCATGGATCCGCACAAGGGATTGTTTCTTCCCTATGGCAGCGGCGCGGTGCTGGTGCGCGATCAGGCCGCCATGCACAGGGCTTTTAATTACCAGGCCCATTACATGCAGGATGCCACCCTGGATGTCGCGATGATGTCACCCGCCGATCTGTCGCCCGAGCTGAGCCGGCCGTTTCGGGGTCTGCGCCTGTGGCTGCCGCTGATGATCCACGGCCTCGCGCCGTTTCGCGCCGCACTGGACGAAAAACTGCTGCTGGCCAAATATTTCCACGAGGAAATCCAGAAAGTGGCTGGTTTTGCAGCGGGACCGGAGCCGCAATTGAGTGTGGCGACCTATCGCTATGTTCCAAAAAGCGGCGACGCCGACCGGTTCAACAAGCAACTGGTCGACGAAGTAAAAAAAGACGGCCGGGTTTTTATCTCCTCAACCCGCATTAATGGCCGGTTCGTCCTGCGCGCTGCAATACTGAATTTCCGCACCCACCGCGACACGGTAGATCTGACGATAGAAATCCTGGCCGATGCGGCGATGCGGCTGGCAAAAACCTAACCCGGCTTAATCATGAATAGTCCGGGCTGGTGGCAGGGGGTATCGATGACACGACAATATCGGTCATTAAAAATCATCGGTTTGCTTGCTCTGGTCTGTTTGCTGTCCGCGTGTGCAGCACGACCCGATTATCATGGCACGGTGCCTGAGGAAGCGCGACTCGATCTGGAAGCCAACCTCGGACTGGTGCGCGTCTGGGAGCATCTGGACATCGTCAGTGCAGCGGTACGCGATGACAGTTTGTTGCTCCATCTGAAACTCGATGGCAGGCCTTTTCACGGTCAGGCCACTCCTTCTACGCAGTTCGATATCAATATTCACACAGACTGGTTGCCGGTATTTTTTATCGAGGAAATCAGCCGGGAGAGTGTAGACGAAGAAAATAACGGCGAAACCAGCATTCCGGTGTTCGACGAGGTTCAGTGGCAGGAAATTTCCCGGCGAGTCGTCGAATCGTTTACACCGAGCCAGCCTTTACAGGGGGTAGTTATTAATTCCCGCGATACCGCGGTATATGCATACCGGAACCACGACGGCAGCATCGTGACCGAGACCGATCGCTCGAAATGGCCGACCGGGATTCCGCTGACCAATGTGCTGCGGCTGGAGAAGCAGGCGGACACCTTGCTTGAAATCATTGGTTCTTATCTCGATGAGACCGGCGTACGCAGCAGCCAGGTGCTGTTCAAGACCGGCGAGCTCGGGCCCCACGCCAGGCCGCTGGTCATCGTCGACCGATCACGCGGCCAGATCGGATTCCTGTCGTTGGAGCCGTTTACCTTTGGCAGCACCCCGACCAGCTTGGTGACCAGCGCCGGCAAGACCGGCTGGCAGATCGTACGCAGTTATTACATCGAACCGTTAAACCGGCCGGTCAGTTTTGTTTCGCGCTTGTTTTTTTTCGTGCTGGATACCGCATGGGACATCACCGAGCAATTATTCATCAACACTTTTTCCTATCGTTCCCTGAAGAATAAACCGATACCGCCGCTCAACGACGGTCCGGGTATGGACCTGGTTGCGTGGGAATCCACTCTCGACAGGATGTTCGGGGCGAAACGCGTCACCGGTATGGCGGAGTTCCTGATCGATGGCGATGAGTTTTTTCCATACTTTATCGATGCGATAAACAAGGCCGAGAAATCGGTCAAGATTCGAACCTATATTTTTGACCGGGATGACTTCGCTCTTGAGATTGCCGACCTGTTGAAAAAACGGTCAGCGGATGTCGAGATCAAGATAACCGTGGACGGCATTGGCAACCAGATGGCGCAAAAGGCAGAGGCCGGAACCACGCCGGCCGGATATCGGGCGCCGCCTGAAATCACGCGCTATCTCAGAGACGGATCCAGGGTTAAAACACGGGTGCTGACCAATCCATGGATGGCCGGCGACCATGTCAAGACTTCGATTATCGATGGCAAGATTGCGTTCATCGGCGGTATGAACATCGGCAGGGAATACCGCTGGGAGTGGCACGACCTGATGCTGAAGCTGACCGGCCCCGTGGTTAACCTGATCGAATACGATTTCGATGGGAAATGGGAGCACTCGTCCATCCTGGGCGATCTCGCGCTGGCCGCGCATTGGATGCGGAAAAAACGCGAATTGCCGGCGCCCGAGGAGTTTGAGATGCGGATATTGCGCACCAAGCCGGCGAAATCCGAGATCTACCGTGCCCAGCGCCAGGCGATACGCAGGGCGCAGAAATACATCTATATCGAGAACGCCTATTTCTCCAGCTCAGCCATTCTCTACGAACTGGTAAAGGCACGCATGCGCGGTGTCGATGTCAGGGTCATCATACCGATGGAAGGCAATCACGGGATCATGAATCTGGCAAACGTCGTGTCTGCCAACACCTTGTTAAAATATGGCGCGCGCGTCTATATTTACCCTGGCATGTCGCATGTCAAGGCGGCCATTTATGACGGCTGGTTGTGCTTTGGCTCAGCCAACATAGACAAAATGAGTTTCCGGGTTCAGCGTGAGATGAACATCGCCAGTTCCGATCCGGAGTTTGCAAGGCTGGCCATCGAAAAAGTATTTGACAAGGATTTCGCGGTAGCGGAAGAATTGACCAGCCCCTTGCCGGAAGACTGGAAAAACACGCTGGCCAGGATAGTCGCCAGCCAGCTTTAATGATTTTATTACGCGGTATTAGCAGAAAAAAACAAAAAATGGCGCGAAAAAAACAACCTGCCTGGGCCGCCTTCGCGGATCGTGAATTGCTCGATCTGCGTTTTTGTGATCTGGGTTTATCGCTAACAGGCACGGTGCTCGAGGTGCGGGTCGAGCGTCTTTACGAAGAACTCGCCGATCGGGAGATCGAATTCCGGCCGCACTGCTGGCTGAGCGAGGAGTGGTTTTCGCCCGATGGCGTGCCTGGTATCGCGATCGCTTTTTATCTCGCTCATCCGCGGCTGATGAAGCTGGAACGAAAGATGATGATGGAGGTCGAGGGCGGCAGCGAGAGCTGGTGCCTGAAATTGCTGAGGCATGAAACGGGCCACGCCCTGGATACGGCATATGGGTTGAGCCGCCGCGTTCGCTGGCGCAGGGTTTTCGGCAATCCGCGCAAGCCTTACCCGAAAACGTACCGGCCAAAGCCAACCAGCATGCGTTATGTGCAACACCTGGCGTTGTGGTATGCGCAGGCGCACCCGGCCGAGGATTTTGCCGAGACATTCGCCGTGTGGCTCAAACCGCGCTCGCGCTGGCGTCACGATTACCGGTCCTGGCCTGCGTTGGGCAAGCTCGAATATGTGAATGAGTTGATGGGTGATATCGCCGGGCGCAAGGCGAAAGTCTGTAGCCGCCGGCACGTCGCTTCGATCAGAAATCTCAAGTTGACGCTGCGCGATCACTATGCGGAAAAGCGCGCGCTGTACGCGATCGATCATGCCGAACTGCACGACCAGGAATTACGCCGGTTATTCGTGGACAATCACCGGGCGAAAAAAAACGCCATGACGGCCGCAACTTTTTTGCGCCGTAACCGCCGCCAGTTGTGTGAGGTCGTGGCATTCTGGACCGGGCAGAATTCCTATGGCGTACACCAGGTGCTCCGCGATATGCAGCAACGCTGCCTTGAATTGGGTCTGCGGGTCGGGCAGCAGGAGGAAGTCGCCATGCAACAGGCGGTTGCCATGTTGTCTACCCACATTATCAACTATCTGCACAGCGGCAGGTACAGGATCGCCGTATGAAGAAGTTGCGCGTCCTGGTTTTGGTGCACGAGGATCTGATCCCGCCAGACCATGACTCGGATTTGGACGAATCGGCGATGCTGGTTTGCCAGACCGAGTACGACGTTTGCGCCACGGTGCGTGAGGTCGGGCACGATGTCAGGGTACTCGGCCTGCGTTATGACCTGGGCGTGCTGCGCAAGACCCTGGTGGGATGGGAGCCGCACATTACCTTCAACCTGCTCGAGGAATTTCACGATGTAACGGCCTACGATCATCATGTCGTCGCCTACCTGGAGTTAATGAAACAGCGTTACACCGGTTGCAACCCAAGTGGGTTGTTCCTGTCGCGGGACAAGGCGCTGAGCAAGAAGATCATGATTTTTCATCGCATACCGACAGCGCGTTTCACCATCGGCAAGGCAGGGCGGCGAATTGCAGGACTGGGAAAACTTCGTTACCCGTTAATGATCAAGTCTGCGACGGAGGATGCTTCACTGGGGATCGCACAGGCCTCACGGGTCACGGACGCAGACAAAGTGCGTGAACGAGTCGCGTTTATTCATGAGCAAACCGGTACCGACGCCCTGATCGAGGAATACATAGACGGACGCGAACTGTATGTCGGCGTCATTGGGAATCACCGGCTGAAGACTTTTCCGGTCTGGGAAATGGATTTCGGCAGACTGCCTGCCGATAGCGCGCGGGTGGCGACGCGCAAGGTCAAGTGGGATCTCGCGTACCGCAAGAAATACGGCATCAGCAGCAAGCGGGCAACCGACCTGCCGCCGGAACTGGAAAAACGCATTCAAAAAATTGGCCGGCGCGTATACAAGGCCTTGCAACTAAGCGGTTACGCGCGCATCGATCTTCGCCTGACCGATGACGAAAAGGTTTTCGTGCTGGAAGCGAATGCCAACCCCGAGCTGTCTTATGGCGACGACTTCGCCGAAAGCGCGGAAGCGGCTGGCTATTCCTACCGCGATTTGCTCGAGCAGATCATCCGCATGGGGATGGGCTATCGGGCCGCCTGGCGCCATTAACAGCCTGTTAGCAACCGTCATTCGTCGTTCTCCGTTTCCCCGTTGTGGCGCGCAAACCAGTCGAGAATATTCGCCGCCTTGGCGATCAACTGGCTGGGTCTGATCGCGATACCGTGCGAGGCCCCGGGGACCCGGACCAGCGCAGTATCGATTTTTCTCAGTTTCAGTGCCTGGTAAAACTGCTCGCTTTCAGAAATCGGCGTGCGCAGGTCTTGCTCACCGGTCAACAGCATGGTTGGTGTGCTCACATTGCCGACCAGCGATAACGGCGAGCGCCGCATGTATTCGTCCTGGTGTTCCCATGGCGGGCCCGGGAACCAGTACCGGTAAACGAAACTGTAAATATCCGCGGTCAGCGCAAAGCTGTACCAGTTGATCACCGGTTTGGCAGCTACCGCCGCCCGGAAACGATCCGTCTTGCCGACGATCCACGCGGTCAACACGCCGCCACCGCTGCCGCCGGTGACATAAAGCTGATCCGGATCGACATAGCCTTTGGCCAGCACTGCGTCCACACCCGACATCAGGTCATCGTAATCGTTGCCCGGGTAGGCATGATGAATCAGGTTGCCGAATTCCTGGCCATAGGAAGTGCTGCCGCGAGGGTTGGTATAGAGCACCACATAGCCGGCGCTGGCATAAAGCTGGATCTCGGCTGCAAACCGCGGCCCATAATTGGCAAACGGCCCGCCGTGAATTTCCAGGATCAGCGGGTATTTCCTTGCCGGGTCGAAGCCTGGCGGCTTGACGATCCAGCCATGCACCGGCCGTTGATCGAAACTGCTCTCAAACCAGATCTCCTCGACCTGTCCCAGTTCCTTGCGGGCAAACAAATCGTCATTGACCGCCGTCAGTCTGCGGGCCTTGCCACCGCGACCATCGATAACCGCGAGGTCAGCCGGGCGATACGTGCTGACCTGGGTAAACGCGATCCGGTCGTGACCGGCGATACTGAAACTCGATGCGCTGTATGGACGCCCCAGCGTGGTGCCACCGAGCGAATCGGTTACCTGGCGCAGTTTTCCGGACAACGACAGATACCCGATGCGCGTGTTGCCCTGGTCGTCGTACTGAAAATAGATGCCTTTGCCATCGCGGCTGAAGCGCGGGTTTCGCAGATTGCGGTCGAAGTCCTCGCTGAGGGCCCGCGAACCGGTGCCATCGGCATTCATGACATACAATCGCGCATTGTCATAGCCTTGCAGGTGGTCATCGAAGCCGGTGTAGGCGATCAGCCGGCCATTACGCGAGATCGCCAGGCTGCCATCGGGGCCTTGACGATCGGTCAGCGCCTGGATTTCGCCGTCATCGACGCTGATCTTGTAGATCTCAGTATTGAGGGGGTCGTACTCCCAATCGTCATGGCGATTTGCGGAGATCAGGATGTGCATGCCATCGGGTGTCCAGTGTATGGGCGTTTCGTGATCAAAGTCGCCGTTGGTGATTTGTCGCGGCGTGCCGCCTTCTGCGGGAACCACAAAGACTTGCGTGTACCCTTGCTCGAGAAAGCCCCGGCCATCGAAGCGATAAGTCAGGCTATCGATCACTCGCACCGGATCCGCCCAATTCGCACCTTTCGGCTTGGCGGGCATTTTCGCGCCGCTATTCGCTTTCATCGACACATGCAGCGTAAAAGCCAGTTGCCGGCCATCGGGTGACCAGGACAGATTGCCCGCGCTGTGGGTCAGTCGTGTGATCCTGGCCGTCTGGCCGCTGTCCAGCCAGCGCAGCATGATTTCCATGTGGCCGTCGATCCGGGCCAGGTAGGCCAGACGCGTGCCATCGGGCGACCAACGCGGCGAAGTGTGGTTGACCAGCCCGGTGGTCAGTGGCCGCAGGTCGCCGCCGTCGTAGTCGATGATCCACAAGTTCGATTTCGCGCGGTCATTCATGATGTCCATGAAATTGCGCACGAAGATGACTTTGTCGCCATCGGGGGAGACTTGCGGATCGCTGACGAATTCAAGTTCGAATATATCACGTGCCGTGAAGCGCTCGGAGGCCTGGAGCGGCGCCACGAAAGCCGCCAGGACCAAGAGAATATTTAAAGCGATCGTTGGTGCATTCATAAGCATACGGTTTCGGGTTTGGCGATCAACTCGCGGCTGGATTCGCAAGCCGCGTTGCAGGATGCCGATATTGCCACAGCAATGGTTCCAGTGTGCTTTTCAGGACGGGCAAGGGGGAAAAAAAGAACCCGCCTGCGCGGCGGGTCCAAATATTTATGGTTTTTTTTATTATGCGGCCAATATTCACTTTGGCTGAAAGGAAAACTTGTCAAATAATGATGCAGAATTCGTGCCGTAAGAAGGATTTATCAGGAAAACAACGGTTTACGGAGCGCGCAGCAAAGCCCGAGGCAGCGAGTTGTAAAGAAAATCGACAGATTTTCGGGTTTGAGCGAAAGCCGGCGAGCCCTCGTTTCCATTTATGCGGGTTTTTTTCGCGTCCCCTCCGTCGATAATGGGATTAACCGCGGCTGTCCTCTTGGAGTATGCTGATTGCACTGGAGGCTTAAGGGTTGACGCTCGGCACGGTGGTGAAGCTACCGTGTGTAACGACGCCGGATAACTCCCTGCCGGGTGACTTGTCTTGCGTGAATGGCGTCAAACCAGCTTTTCAAGGGCAGGGCTATGCGGCCCGGTTGTGATCGAGGGGTTCCGCCGCTTATCCGCAGCGGACGGTCATTCACAAGCAGTTGTCCTGAGTACCGAAGATCCGAACAATCTGCGTTTTTTTAAGAAAATGGGTTCGCATATTGTTGCCGGTGCCAAAGTCGGTGAATTGCATACATGGTGCCTGGCGCTTCCGCTGCCCGGGCCAGAGTAAGGGTGGCGACTCTTGTTAGAGAGCTTTCAGAAATTTGCTTTGTTTCTGCGGCCGGTCAAGCCGCTGGCTTTTGCCGGGTTGTTTCTTTTTGCCGGGATGTTCGCCTGGAATACAATTTGGGCTGCAGATGGATCAGGGGAACAATGGGTGATTCCGTCCATTGTGGGCTTTCTCTGGGCGCTGTCGGTTTACAGTTTTATTGCCGGTTTCCAGCATGTACCCCTCAAAGCGGATTCACAGGCTTCCTTGCTGGCCAAGCTAAAGGCTGTTTTTCGCCGCGCGCCTTACTGGGTCCTGGCTTTCCTGGCGCTGACCAGCAGCGTGGTTGTGTTGATCCTGTCTTATCGCCTGTTTTCGATCTGGCTCCGCGATTTCGGTATTCACTAAGCCACCGGCCATAGACTTCGAGCCATGCACTGGTTTTTCTCCCGGTCGAGCAGCAAGGGCAGGTGGGTGATGTGGCATTCATCCCCCGCTGGAGCAACGAGTGTTGCAAAACCATAATTTTCGATCACCGTCAGCGCCGCTGCGGAATTCGGCGCCGCGAATCGCTGCGGGACGTACATCGTCATTGGTCTGCCAGCTCCAGGTATACGCGCCGATTGCGCTTACCCTTTTTCTCGGTTTTACTGATGATTACCCGGCCGATCTCGTTGCTGTTTTTCACGTGGGTGCCAGCGCAGGGTTGCAGGTCGAGGTCGCCGATTTTGAGTAGCCTGATTCTTTCTGAAGTACGCGGCGGTTTGACTGACAGCGTGCGGATCAGGTCCGGCCGCTTGTCCAGCTCCTCCCAGTCAGTCCAGATGGTTTCTGCCTGGTGCCCGCCCGCAATGAGCTGGTTGATTTTTTCACTCACCGCTTCTTTGTCAATCGGTTCCTGCATGTCAAAATCGAGCCGGCTTCGTCGTTCACCGATGGAGCCACCAGTGACGCCGTAGGGCAGCGCGACGCCGAGAAAGTGCAGGCTCGTGTGCATACGCATCAGCCGATAACGGCGCTCCCAATCGATCTCTATTTCTACCGCATCCCCTTCCGCAGGCAATTCATGACCCGCTTCCGGCACATGCAGCACTTCATGCGTGGGTCCGTAAATGGTATCGGTAATCGGCAACAGACGGCCACTGGCCAGTTTGATTGTGCCAGTGTCACCGGGCTGGCCACCGCCTCGCGGATAAAAAACTGTTTGCCCGAGCACGATTCCGAGCTCGCTGACTCGCTGCACCCTGGTTTGACAGGTCTTGAGATACGCATCCTGCAAATACAGCAATTCGGTCATCGTCAACTCCGGAATTCATGGCGAGCCGGCTGGTTTGGTAAATACTTGTGCCAAACCTATGCTATACGCAAGCTTGGGGGGAAGAAATGGCTGCGCCATCGAAACAGCGTCTGATACTTTGAGCCATCGCCATACTTTTCCCGATGGCCGCAAGTTTCCGGCTAACTCCGCTGTTGTACTGCCTGATGGCTGTTCATGCATTGCTGGTGACGGTGGGCGGTCATTACACCTATGCCGATGCACCGCTGGGTTTTTGGGTGCGGGATTTGTTCGATCTCGCGCTGAGCGGCGCGATCACGGCTCGATTGTTGCTCGCCCGCGTCCAGGATAGGCAGCTCGAAGCCCTATAGCCTGCGTGTCACCGGGGTCCCGGTTTCCAATGCCGTCTCGCGTCCGCCTGCCATGGCCCGAAAAAGTGTGATCTGAGTCACAAAAATGCGCCCGTCTGGGCCCTTCATCCCAAAGCTGTGAACGACCGCACAATCAGACATGGCGGGCGCTGGCACTGTGTCGGGTGCGGTAGTGGGAAAATCTATTACGGAAAACAAAGGACATGGCGCTTGACAGAAATTACATGCGCAGTACCGTCGCTCGCCGCGTGTTCACGCTGTTCGTGCTGGCCGCGTTGCTGCCGGTAACAGTCGCTGGGGTCTGGTCGCTGATCACCGTAAGTCGCCTGCTGGCCGAGCAGGCAGAGGAGCAACTCAAGGACCACGCGAAAACCCTGGGAGTTTCAGTGTACGAAAGGCTGGGGATGGCGGAAATGACGCTGAAAGAGCTGGCCCGGCAATATCAAATCGATCACCTCCATTCCGGAACCCCCTTTGGCCAGCAGCAGTTCAGCGCCATTGCCGTACTCGACGACGCGGGGCTGACCGGCATCAGAGGCGACCTTGACAGTATTCCCGCATTGAGCGAGGAAGGTCTCGAACATATCGCAAGCGGGCTTCCTCTCTTGCTCAGTCAGCATTCGGCGGAACATTTCGAACTGCTGTTGCTGACGGCAGCCGGAGACAATGGCGAAATCCTGGTTGCGCAACTGTTGCCGGAATACATTTGGGGCAATTCCTACTATCTCCCGGACCAGCACCAGATGTGCGTGCTGTGGAGCGATCGCAGCCCGCTGTATTGTTCCAGCGAAGAAATGAAACTGGCCTTGACCGAAGCAATGCCGGATAGCCTTGCCCAGGATACCGATGCCCCGATTCACTGGCGGCAAAATAACCGGAAACTCCTCGGCCAGACCTGGCAGGTTGCGCTCGAACCTCACTTCGCACACGAGCCCTGGGTGCTGCTGATCGGCAAGGCCGATCATGAGGTGCTGGCCGATGTCACCGATTTCCGCATAGTTTTTGTCACGGTTTTTCTTAGCGCTTTGCTGGTCGCGGCGTTAATCAGCAGATCGCAAATCAGAAAGAGAATGGTGCCGCTTGAGAAATTAACCACTTATGCAGGTCACGTCTCAAACAAGAGGTTCCATGAGTCGCTCGATGTGGATAGCGGCGACGAATTCGAAAGCCTGGCGGACAGCCTGCGTAAAATGTCCCGCGGTCTGGCCAGCCATTTTTCCATTCTCGCCACGATGTCGGAGGTCGATCGAAATATTCTGAGTTCGCCGGAGCCGGGTGCGGTAGTCGATATCGTTTTGGCACGGCTGCGAGAAATCGTGCCTTGCCACAACGCAGTGGTGACCGTGCTGGACCGTGCGGCGCCGAAAATGGCGCAAAACTACCTGCTATTCGCCGGCGAGAAGCAAAGTAAAACCAAACGAATAAAGATTGACCGGGATCTCGAGCTGATGTTCTCTGACGCACAGGCAGGAATTTTCCTGGACAGGGAAAAGCCGCCAGGTTTTTGCCAGGATTTGATCAACGATGGCGCTGTCAGCATGTTCTGTGTGCCAATTATCAAAGGTGAAAAGATTTATGGTGTTTTGACCCTGGGTTACAGCGAGGTGCCGGAACTGGATGGCGAACTGATGCGTCAGTCATCGGAGATTTGCGGGCGCCTTGCGTTGGCGATGGCGACGGTTGAGCGCGACGAGCAGTTGTATCACCAGGCACACTTCGACAATCTGACGGGTCTGGCCAACAGGCAGCTTTTCGCGCAGCGTCTCAACATGGAAATCCGCCGGGCGGAACGCGACCGTGGCTTGCTCGCACTGTTGTTTATCGACCTCGACAATTTCAAGATCATCAATGACGTCCGCGGGCACAGTGCAGGCGATCAGTTAATTCGCAAGGTTGCGGAGCGGCTTGGCAAGCGTGTCCGGGACAGCGATCTGATATCACGATTAGGTGGCGACGAATTTACCATCCTGCTTTCCTCGATCGATGGAGAAGAGGATGTCAGCCGTATTGCCAAGGAAATTCTCGAAAGCCTGCAAAAGCCGTTTACAATCGATGGCAGCCAGCATTTCATAAGCGCAAGTATCGGGGTCACCCTGTATCCGGGTGACGGCAGAACAGTGGAAGAATTGCTGCGCAACGCTGACACTGCGATGTATCGCGCCAAGGAAGCTGGTCGTGATCAGTGCATGTTCTTCCAGGAAGAAATGAATCTTGCGGCGGTGCGCAGGGTAAAACTGGAAAGCCAGTTGCGTACCGTTGTGGAGAGCGGCGGGATGAAAATGCATTTTCAACCGCTACTGGATTCGCAAACACTGGAGGTTGTCGGGGCGGAGGCGCTGATGCGCTGGCCGGTTTCCAGCGAGCGAGCGAGCTCGCCCGATGAGTTTATTCCAGTGGCCGAAGAGACCGGCCTGATCGTGCCAATGGGCTATGCCGCGCTGGAAGAGGCATGCCGGGCGATGATGGTTTGGCGAACCAAGGGTATCGAATTGGCAAGTATCGCCGTAAATGTATCACCACGACAGTTTAATGAGCCCGGTTTTGTCAGCGAAGTCCTGGCCATTCTTGGTCGCCATGGACTCGAGCCCCGGTTTCTGGAGCTCGAGATCACTGAAAGATTGCTCCTTGAAGAGGTGCAGCGCATCCGCATGGTGCTCGAAGAGCTGTGCCGCCACGAAATTCGCCTGGCTATCGATGACTTTGGAACGGGCTATTCAGCGCTGGGCTATTTGCGCCGTTATCCTGTCCAGACCATCAAAATCGATCGCAGTTTCGTGCATGAGATCGACCAGGCTGAAAGCCCGCAAAAACTCACCCGCGCAATTATCGCCATGAGTCATGGTCTTGGGAAAAGGGTGGTCGCCGAGGGGGTGGAAAATCAGAAACAATACGAGGTGCTGGCAGCGCAAGGTTGCGATCTGGTGCAAGGCCACTTGTTCAGCCATGCAATGCCGATCGATACATTTGCCAGCTATGTAAGGAAACAGAATGGCAAAGTGATGATGAAGGCTCTGATGGCCGGCGATACATAGGCCAGGCAAGTCAGAGTTTCCCTGACTGGCGAGCCTGACTGGCGAGCCTCATTGCCGGCGTCTTCGAAACGCGATCAGGGCAAGCGTCAGCAGTGTAACCAGCGAGGGGACCAGGGCGATATTGATCAGCCGCAGGTTGCGCCCGAGTTTTTCAATGTTTCTGTCGAGGTCGTGTCTGACCTGGCGCAATTCTTTTCGGATCTCCGCTCGATCGGCGATGTACCGGTCGATCTCCACTCTTTGCTCGTCGCTGAGCGTAAGGATTTGTCCATCTGATTGGTCCGCCTGTAATTCGCTCAGCGCTGTCTCGGTTTCTTCGAGTTTTGCCTGCAGTTCCTGCTCTTTCGCGCGGAACTGCTGATCCGCTATCCGCCGCAGCGTTTCTACCCTTTCGAACGGGCGGGAAAAACTGGCGCTGCCTCTAATGCTGATCAGGGCTTCGCTGCCACTGAGATTATCGAGCGCATTGGCGACAAAATCGCCGTTGTTGGCAAATTTCGACAGCATTCGCTGACCGAAGAAATTGCTGACTTGCACCCACAGGTGGTTTGCCAGCATGTCCGCATCACCGACGAGAATGATATTGACCGGCTCAAGGGATTGCGCCAGGTGCGCGGTTTCGGCGGTATCGTCGTCGTTATCGGGCGGAGTGTCGCCGAAAGCGGAGCGCACTTGGCCGCTGAGCCGCGCGGCGATAACATATGGTTGCCCGGAGGGTTCATAGCCATCTCGCAGGCTGTCCACATCCTGCAGATAAAAAAACCGGCCAATCGGGAGCAAAGCAGAATCCTCGGTCGTTGACAGTAAGGGCTGCAAAGTCGTGGTTGCGTCATCGGCCAGTGTGAAATGCCCGCTCAAGGCGACGTTGACGCTGCTCAGCAAACCGGTCAGCACGTCCTCGTCATTCAATTGCGCAGCGCCGAGCCCGAGCATGCCGATGTGCTCAATCGGCCGCGGCCCGCCCGTACTGACGGTCAGTGCAAGCTGCCGGTCAACCACGACCTGTGCCGGGTCGAACTGCACGCCCCAGGCGGCAAATAACTTCGGAATACCTGAGCTTTGGTCGCCCAGCATTTCATTGAACGGATTCTGCAGATCGGCGGCGGCGGTATCGGTTTCCGCCAGCGGATCGACAAACACGATCAGGCGCCCACCCTTGAGGACGAACTGATCGATCGCGTAAAGGGTGGTGGTGGGGAGTTGCTTGGGATGCACCAACATCAGTACATCGATATCCGGCTCGATCTGCAGGCCGTTTTTCGGCAACGCGCGAATCTCGAACATTTCGCTGATCGCTCCATGCACGGCCCAGGGCTGCTCCGGCGATCGGGTCGCCGGATTCCAGCCACCGGCGAGCGGCAGCTCGCTAAGCAAGCCGATGACGGCACGTTGCGGGTGGCTCAGCGTGTAGATCAGTTTGCTCAGGTCGTATTCGAGGAATTGCTCGTTGCGTTGCTGGAACGCAGGTACGATGATCACGTCATCGAAATCGTTGGTGCCTACCAGCCCGAAGTAAACAGAACCGATTCCGCGGCCTGCCTGCATCGCTTGCAGACCATAGTTCATCGCCTGGTCTTCTTCCTCGGAAAACGGCAGTGGATCGATGACCTGTAACTCGATCATGCCACCCGAGCGCCGTACGTATTCCTCGAGCATTTCCCTGACGCGGTTTGCATAGATCCTGATGCCGGGGAGTTTTCTGGTCGCTTCGTCGGAGAAAAAGAAGCGCAGGGTCAACGGTTGATCGATTGTCGCGAGAATCTCCGCGGTGCCTGCCGATACGCTGTACAGGCTGTTTTCCGTCAAATCCAGGCGCAAACCCTTGAGAAAGGTATTGCTCAGCAGGATCAATAAAACAAAACCAGCCGCTAGTGCAAGCAGCGAGAGCGCTCCCGTTGTTTTTTGTGCCATTGCTTTGCTGTCGCTCATGCCTTAGTCCGCTTTCTTCAGGTTGAGTACGATGGTGCTCGCATAAAGCCAGCTTGCAATGAGCACGGCAAAAAAGACGATATCCCGCAAATCGATCACGCCTTTGGACAGCGCCTGGAAGTGCGTCAAGAAACTGAATGAGGCAACGGTGTCTACGATTAGCTGGGGGAGCCAGCCGTGCAGGACATCGAGAACCAGCCCGAAGCCACTGAGCAGGAAAAGAAAGCACACGACAACGGTAATGATGAACGCGATAACCTGGTTGCGCGTCGCGGCCGATATGCAAACGCCGATCGCCATGAAACCGCCTGCCATCAGCAAGCTGCCCAGGTAGGCCGTAGCGATGGCGCCATTATCCGGCTGACCCAGATAGTTCACGGTAATCCAGATCGGGAATGTCAGCGCCAGCGCGATTGCTGAGAACGTCCAGGCCGCGAGAAATTTCCCCAAGGTCGCCTGCCAAAGCGTAAGCGGCAGACAAAGCAGCAACTCGATGCTGCCGCTGCTGCGTTCCTCGGCCCACAAGCGCATCGATATTGCCGGGATCAGGAACAGGTATAACCAGGGATGAAAGCTGAAAAAGGACGCCAGGTCGGCTTGGCCTCGCTCAAAAAAATTACCCAGGTAGAAAGTGAAGGCGCCCGAAAGCAGTTGGAAGATAACGATGAAAACGAAAGCCAGCGGCGTCGAAAAATAGGCTGCGAGTTCTCTTTTGAAAATGACCCTGATCTGGCTCATGCGCCGTGCCCCGTCGTAATATTCCTGAACACCTCTTCCATGCGACCGCTTTCCAGATGTAATTCCTTGAGGTTCCAATTCTTGTCGCTGGCAAGGCGGCTGATGTCCGGTAACAACGGTTGATTGCCTGCCGGGAAAGCTGTGATCCGCCCGGTTGCCTGATCCAGTTCAACCGATGCGACCCGGGGAAGCGCCGCAAGATCCGTTTTGATTTGGTCCACGCTGCCGGTGACCAGCGAGAGACTGACGGCGTTGTGGTAACGCGAACGGGCGATCAGGCCGTCCGGCGTGTCATCCGCCAACAGCCGGCCGCGCGCGATTATCATGACCCGGTTACAGACCGCATCCACCTCTTCGAGTATATGGGTCGAAATGACGATGATCTTGTCGGCCGCCATGTCCTGTATCAGTTGTCGCACTTCCTGCTTTTGGTTGGGGTCGAGACCATCGGTCGGTTCGTCCAGGATCAGAACCTGTGGATCGTGAATAATGGCCTGTGCCAGGCCGACCCGCCGGCGGAATCCCTTGGACAAGGTTTCCAGCCGCTGGCGCAATACCGGTGCAAGATGCAAACGCTCGATAACATCGCCCAGGCGCGAACGTCGGAAATCGCCGCCCAGACCCCGGATATCGGCGATAAAGCGCAGAAAGCCTTGTACCGTCATTTCGTCGTATCCGGGCGCCCCTTCGGGCAAATACCCCATACAGGCTTGTGCCGCGACAGGATTGGCGGTCAGCGAGTGGCCGCAGACGCTGACCGTTCCCGCGCTCGGCGTTATGAACCCCGCGATCATGCGCATGGTGGTGGTTTTGCCCGCGCCATTCGGTCCGAGAAAACCCAGCACCTGGCCAGGCTCGACGGTGATCGAAAGTGAGTCGACGGCGACCAGGTCACCATAGCGGCGAGTAAGATTTTCCGTTTTGATCATGAAACTATTATTCCCACGCCAATGACAGGCTCAGGCCAATCTGGCTGCGAGGCGGAATTTAACCACATGACCCGGAACAGAGAAAGGGGAGACGATGCATGGCAAATCCTCCGGGACTTCGCAGGCTTCGTATTGCTCCGGTTACGGCCACGGCGGCCCGGTGGGCAGCCAACCCATGAAGCTGTCGTCGATCGCCCGAGCCCACACCCGGAATCCGCGATTCTTGGCAAAAATATGCGGGTTGGAGTGTGATCCATGTCGTGGTCAGGACAAGAACCGGGTGCGATGCTGGTCACGTGGAGTTGACGAACTTATGGACGACATCGAATATTCAGGTTCCCAACGTATAATCTTGCCGAAAGACATCTTCAATCGCCCGCAGGTCTACCTTGGCGGGGCGATGGAGGATGTCGAGGTGAGCTGTGACCTTGAGCTCGATGGGTTCTCGACGCCAGTTTATGTCAAATTGACGGTCTGGTGTCTGCTCGTCCTGATGGGCTGTCTGATTCCTTCAGCCGCCGGATAGGCGCCTGAGGAATACCTAATTCCGACAGGCTCCCCATGCGCCTTATTCCCGATCGACGACCACCGGTTCTGACTCGCGCAGCGCAGCTCTCGCCTTGCGGCGTACGAAAGCGTATTGGTATTGGTCGAAAGAACTGTATTCGATGGCCTTCTTGTAATACTGGTGCGCCAGAGCCGTTTTCCCGTCACGCATATAGGCGGTCGCCAGCAGGTTGAGAAGATAGGGATTTTCCGAGCTGACGTTTTTCAGGAAAAGGATCGCTTGTCCCGGCTCGCCCGAGGCCAGGTGAACTTCGCCTTGAAGTTGCGCAATCTTTTGCTCGAGGTTCGCGTCGTTGTCTGGTGACAGCGTGCGGCTCAGTTTAACGATTAGCCGTCGGGCCTTGCGAACATCGTTCCTGACCAATGCGACCCTGGCCGTGTTGAACATATAGGCGCTCTCGATCGCGACCAGGCCGCGCTCATCGCCGGCCGACTCCTCGCAGATTCTAAGGATGTTGTCATAGACGTCCTGGGCCGAGCCGTGGTCGCCGTATTCAAGATAGGTATCTCCCAGGCGGTGCAGAAAATAAATATCGCCGCCGCGCGCCTGCCGGTCGATGATCGGGTTGTCACTGCCACTGATCGATGTCTTTCGGTAAAGCACACTCAAGTGCTTGATCGCCTCCGGGAAATTGCCGTCATCGATCAGAGAATCGACCAACGCGACCTGGTATTCGAGGTCTTGCGCCGGATCGGATTCAGCATCGAGTCTTGCAATCAGTATTTCCTGGGCAATCTTTGAATCGCCGCTCAGCGTCAGCGCGTTGGCCATCAAGACATAGCCTTGCCAACGACCCGGGTCTATCCTGATCGCGTTCTCCGCCATGCGCATGGCTTTATCGTATTTCCAGGTCTTGAGATAAAAACCACCGAGCGCCAGGTAGGCTTCGGCACGATCCGGGATCAGCGATCTTTCCTTTTCAAACGCGATATAGGCACGGTAATGATCCTTCAGCGCCAGGTACTGGTTGGCCAGGCTTTGCCAGGCGAGCGCCGAAACCGGGTATTTTTTTACCGCGGCGAGATGCGCATCCCTGGCCGCCGGAACCAGGCCGCCCTGGTTGAGCGATCGTCCCAGGTACAACAGCACCTCGGCGTCGTTAGGATAGGTTGCAGACAGTTCGAGCAGCAGATCCTTTCGCAGGCGGTTTTTCAGAAGTAATTTAACGAACCGGCGTTCGTTTTTTGGCAGCAGATAAAGATTCGCACCGGCCCTGACCCGATGCCAGTTCGCTTTCGGTACATCCAGGATACCGAGTTGCAAGTGAGCGCGGACAAACTCAGGATCCAGCTTCAGCGCTTTACGATAAAGACGAATGGCGCTATCGATATCAAAATTCCATTGTTTGTGACGTGCGTGTCTGAAGTACTCCCGGGCTTTCGAACTGCTGGTCGTGATCGGCAGCGTTGCCGGCTGCTGTGCGGGGATCGTACCGATGTCGAGGGTCTGCTCCACCAGTCCATCGAGTTCCGGGATGCCGGCCACTGCCCAGCTTCCGGCCAGGACCGGGAGCAGGAAAAGGGTAGGCAGAATCCGGTTCATTCTAAAAAGGTGCTTTTCGATCCACGAAATATACTCGGGAGTGACGCCGATGACGTATTAATAACCGTTTGGACGGCCACGGAAAAGGGCGGTTGGTGGTCCTTGAGACCAGCGGTGGTCCTGGCGCGCTGAGGTGCAGGACCCCCGGTTCTGTCAGAGTGTCCCGCTTTGCAGCTCAGGCGTTGTCAGCGACCTGAAAAGAAGTCGACATCTCTTTCTGGAGGGGCGCCGGCACTGGCTGATAATGACTAAAAGCCATCGTGAAGCTGCCGACACCGCCAGTCAAAGAGCCCAGCCTGGTCTGGTAATTTTCCAGCTCGGCCAGCGGCACTTCTCCGTCTATACGGACCTGGTTGCCGGTGAGAACTTCGTTGCCGTTGATGCGACCACGACGCGAGGACAAATCGCCGGCGATATCGCCCATGTGATCGCCCGGCACGGTGATTTCAATCTTGACGATGGGTTCGAGGATGATCGGCTTGGCCTGCTTGATGGCTTTAACGAACGCTTTTTTCCCTGCCGCGACGAACGCAACTTCTTTGGAGTCAACGGGATGGTATTTGCCATCGTAAACGGTAACCCGAATATCTTGCATTGCGTATCCGGCGATCGCACCGGATGTCAGTATCTGGCGCACTCCTTTTTCGACCGCCGGTATGAACTGGTATGGAATCGAACCACCAACGACCTTGTTGACGAATTCGAAACCCTGGTCCCTCGGTAGTGGCTCGATGCGCAGAAAAACTTCGCCAAACTGGCCGGCACCGCCAGTTTGTTTCTTGTGACGGTGGTGACCCTCGGCCTTGCGGGTGATGGTTTCGCGATAAGGGATACTGGGCGGCCGGGTGTTGACCTCGACGTGAAAGCGCTCTTTCATGCGCTCCATTATCGCGCGCAGGTGAAGTTCGCCACTGCCGCGCAGGACAGTTTCGTTGGCGGCCGCATGGTGCTCCACGACGAGGCTGGGGTCTTCCGCCGAAAGTTTTGCAAGCGCTTCGGACAATTTTTGTTCGTCACCCCGTCGTTTTGGCGTGATCGCAACACCATGCATCGGTGGTGGACTGCTAACGGCCTCCAGATGGAAGCGATCCTCGTCATGCGAATCATGCAGCACCGAGTCGAATTCGATTTCATCCACTTTTGCTACCGCACAAATATCGCCAGGTATGCCTCTGACCATTTCGACATGCTCTTTCCCCTGCAGGCGATACAAATGGGATACCTTGAACGGCTTTCGCGCATCGCCGATAAAAAGCTGGGTATTTGGCGAGATCGTACCCTGGTGAATACGGAAAATTCCCATGCGTCCGATAAACGGGTCAACGATGACTTTGAACACATGGGCGATCACATGTTTATCCGCATCCGGCTCCACCTTTACTGCCTCGGCATTGTCTCCCTCGCCCTTGATAAACGGTGGCGGGTTGCCCTCCATTGGATTTGGCATCAGCTGCGCAAATATATTGAGCAACTGGTTGATTCCCGCCCCGGTTTCCGCCGACACGAAACAGACCGGGACCAGGTGGCCGCGGCGCATGGCTTTTTCGAAAACGTCATGTAACTGCGACGGGTTCATGTCCTGTCCCTGTTCGAGGTATACCTCCATCAGTTCCTCATCGAGTTCAACAACCTGGTCGATAATTTCAGTGTGCGCCTCCTCTACAGATGAGAAATCGACGGCTTCTTCGTTTTTCGGCTCGAAATAACAGTCAATGACCTTTTTCGCGTCATCGGCTGGCAGGTTGACGGGCAGACATTCGTTGCCGAATGTCTCCCTGATATCGTTCATCAACTGCTGCAGGTCTATGCCCGGCACATCAATGTGGTTGATGATGATCATACGGCACAGACCGTCTTTGGCTGCGGCTTCCATCATCCTTCGGGTCACCAGTTCGATACCGTGTTCCGCGTGGATAACCACGGCCACGGTCTCGACGGCCGGTAAAATCGCGATACTGCGCCCGGCAAAGTCCGGGTATCCGGGAGTGTCTATCAGGTTGATGTGGGCGCCTTCATGCTCAAGCGAGCAAACGGCGGTTTCCAGCGAATGGCCCAGTTCTTTTTCGTGGGGATCGAAATCACAAACCGTGCTGCCTCGCTCCACGGTTCCTCGCGAGCGGATGGTCCCGGTTTTTTCCATCAATGCTTCGGCCAGCGTGGTTTTGCCGGCCGCGCTGTGGCCGACAAGGGCTATGTTGCGGATATCCGCAGATTGATAACTGCTCACGGCGCTTCTTCCTTTTTTTATGTTCTACAGCATCAGCTTGACCCGTCGTCGGCGGAAACAATCGGATCCGGCAAACGCCTTTCTGTCTCGCGGTCCGTTGGCGAAGCATCATGCACGCTGACGGGCCGGACTGGGAACTGACCGATCAGATCGCCCTGACCGGTATTCCAATATTAATTTGATTTAAGTACGGCGTATATGCGGTCTTTGTGCAGCAGACGTTTCTTCTTAACGTCTTCGCAATATTGATTATTGCGGGGCTCGACACCTTGTTCTATACGTATAACTTCGCGATTCAGCCGGGTGTAATCATCGGCGAGGTGGGCAAAGGTCTCGTCTGATTCCCAAAGTTTGTCTATCAACTCAGAAAACTCCGGGAATTCGTGCTGAAGATCGTGATTCTGGCCCATTATTGAGTCGATATTGATTAGATCTGCACTCATCGGCGTCTACCCCCTGTAGATAGGTCTGGAATGTGGATTAAGGTATTCGTTTGCTTCTCCTGGCGTGCCTGGCGCTGGTCGTCGGACCAGGGCCTTGTCGGGTTACGAGACCAATATAGCGCGCACGGAGCAGACCTGCATTCCTGCAATGCAGCAATTGAAAAAAACCCTTGATTACAAGGAGTTGAATTTTGGGGGAGGCGCTTTTGGGAGCAGTAGAGGGGACGAGGGGCGAAAGCAGGCGCAACGGGCCTATTCTTGGTTTTCGACTTCTTTGAGCGCCCGCATGATGCCGTCAAGACCCACTATTCTGTCTTTGTCTTTCTTCTTGCAACTGCGGAAGTATTTGCTAAAAGCCGCGACCTGGCCAGGTTCCGCCTGGCGCAGATAGGACAGGACATCCGTATAGGTACGATCTTCTTTATCGCCGATTGTTGGATTTTGCGCTGCCATAACGGGCTCCCTACCCATTGCCGTGTCTGTACCATAGCCCGTGGTCGGATTGGCCCACCGTGAACCAGTTCGCAGTTCGGGAAATTGCTGTAATGGTTGAAAACAGGGGCTTTCAGGTGGCCGCCGGTGGTGTGGCAGCGCGAGGTTTGCGGATCTGGCGCATCAGGATCAGCAGGACTCCCAGCAGGGTACAGCTGCCACCGGCTATCATGCGCGGCGTCAACTGGTCACCCATCAAAGTTACGCCGAAGATCACCGCGAAAACCGTGGCCAGCAAAAACGTGGGCATGACCAGCGACAGATCATAGCGCTGGATCAGGTAATACATGCCGCTGTGGGCGAGAACGCTGGCAGCCAGCGCCGTAAAAAGAACTGCTCCCCAGACCGACAGATCGGCCTGCAGCAAAATCGCAAACTGCCCGGGCTCAACTGCCAGGGACAGGCCGAGGAGTAGCGGCCAGCTGATCATCGCGATCCAGCTTTGTAGTTCAAAAACACCGACGCCGGTCAATTTCTTGGCGACCAGCAGCCCGCTGGCGCCGAACAGTGAGCCGAGAACCACCAGGGCGAGGGCGTTTCGATAGGCGAAGACTTGCGGGTCGAAACTTATCAGCATGATGCCGCCAAAAGCCATCGACAGGCCCAGCCAGCGCCAGAACCTGATTTTCTCGCCGAGAAACAGCATCGACAACACCGTCGCAAAAGGAATGCCAAGCTGCATCGCGATGGCAACGCTGGATACATCTGCGGCCATCGCGAGCCCGGTATAGGTCAGCGCAAAATGTATGCCGCCGGTAGCGACCGCGACAAAAATGACGGCGGGCATCTGGCCTCGATGGATTTTAAGAACCGGTAGCAGCACTATCGCGACGATGGCGAAGCGCAGGAAAGTAAACAGGATGGGTGGGATCTGCCCAACGCCATATTTGGCGACGACCACATTTAGGCCCCAGATCAGGTTGATCAGCAGGATCAGGAGTAGGTCTTTAGCAGCCAAGGAATATCCTGGAAGCTTATGCGAAACGGGGAAATATCCGTTATAGTCGCCTGCCTTTCCACAATACCGCAAGGGAAATTCCATGCTAATGCGAATTAGTTTCGATCTCAGCGAAAGTGACCTGCGTCATTTCGACTTGATCATGAAGGAGGCTCGCAGTGCGGCGAAAAAATCGGCGCCTGAGCAAATCATAACGGCAACACGCGAATTGCTTGTCAAGTTGGCAAACTCGAAAGTACCGGCCTTCGTTGAGCAGCGGCTGGAGCTCTTGCAGACGATGGTGGCCATGGTCACCGACGATGAATTCAAACTGCCCGCACCCGAGGTCACGCGGGCGCTGAACGGCCTGGCGTATTTTGTCGAGCCGGACGACCTGATTCCCGACCACATTCCCGGTCTGGGGTTTCTGGATGATGCCATCATGATCGAACTGGTGGCTCGCGATCTAAAGCACGAGCTGGATGCTTATCGCGATTTTTGTCAGTTCCGCGAACAACGGCGACCCCCGGGCGAAAATGACGGGCGCGGCGGCTGGCTGGATTCCCGGCGACAGCGGTTGCTCGCGCGCATGCGCCGGCGGCGCGAGAAGAAACAGCGAAGTTGATCGTACCGGAAGCAAGAGAACAGGAATTGCTGCTCGCTGCCGCGCGCATCGCGCGGGACCACTTTGGCATCGGCGGCAGCGCCAGTCGCCTGCATGGCTGCGAAGGACATATTTTCCGTGTCGGCGACGACGACGACAGGCTATGGGTGTTAAAGCTGAGCCCGGATGGCTCGACCGACTCCATCGAATTGCAGCGCAACGTCTTGCAGTTCCTGTCATCGAGAAATCCGGGTGTTGCGATCCAGTCGTTCAGACCCGCAATTGGCGGGAATCTGCCAAGAGTCCAATTTGACGGTGGGCATTGGCTGGCATGGGTGGTCAGTTTTCTGCCAGGGCCGGTTCAGGCTTTAACTCCCCGGGCGCAGCGCTCGCCCCGCGAGCTCGGATCGGTCATGGGCCGCCTGGACAAAATACTTGCTGATTTTGACGATGACAGGGTAAGGCGGTATCTACGCTGGGACCTCGCGCAAGGGAAGGATTTGCGGGCGGGTCGCGAAGCGATCCAGGATCCGGCACGCCGCGAACTGGCCGGCGGTATGCTCGAGCGCAGCCTGACGATGGTCGAGGGTCTGCAAGCGGACCTGAGAAAGTCGGTCATCCATGGGGATGCCAACGACTACAACCTGCTGACCAGCGGCGATGGCGCAAGCATCTCGGCGGTGATCGATTTTGGCGACCTCGTCGAGAGCTGGCGAGTTGCCGAAGCGGCCATCGCGGCCGCATATGCTCTGCTCGATTCGGATGAACCGGTAGCGGTGGCGGTCGAAGTGCTGGCCGGTTATCACTCGGAGTGGCCGCTCAATGAAGCGGAAATCGAGGCTTTCATGCCGTTGGTCGAGCTTCGCCTTTGCATGACCGTAATTCACGCGGCGATGGCGGCAGATGACGGTGACGAGTATTCACAAATTCACGCGGATGCCGTATGGCGTGCGCTGGCTGCGCTCGAGGATAGAAATCTTTGCCGCGGGCATTACCAGTGCCGTGCTGCCTGCGGACTGGATTCCACGCCGCAGACACGGCCCCTGACCCAGTGGCTGGCGAAACGCTCCGCTGGTTTTTGCCCGGTTATTGCGGACAATTTGCTGTCATCGGCGATCGTGCTGGATCTGTCGGTGGGCAGCGATGAAGTGAGTGCGCCGAACGATGACGTCGAGGCCTTGACCGAAAAATTGTTCGCCCACATCGAGTCGGCCGGCAGCACGGTAGGTATCGGCCGCTACAGGGAAAACCGCAGCCTGTACAAAAGTGAGCTTTTCAGGTCCGCAGGCAAGGAGGCGCGCAGCTTTCATTTGGGTCTGGACCTGTTCGCAGCGGCGGAGACGCCCGTCATGGCGCCGCTGGATGGCCAGGTGCTGAGCGTCACCGACAACGCCCGCGATCTCGATTACGGACCCACGGTTATTTTGCGGCACGATGCCGATGGTCAGGACTTCTTTACCCTGTACGGCCACCTGAGCCCGGCCACGCTGGATCATCTCGAGCCGGGACAGGATATCGGCGCGGGCGAGACGATCGGCTGGATCGGCACCTACCCTCGCAACGGCAACTGGCCGCCGCACCTGCACTTCCAGGTAATGACCGACATGCTCGATTACCAGGGAGACTTCCCCGGCGTCGCCAGCCCATCGGAAGCGTGGTACTGGCGGGGTTTGTGCATAGACCCAAACCTGATACTGGGCCTGGATCTGCCGCTCGATGCTGCCCAGGACGATCCTAGGCGTTGAGGATGTCGAGGATCGTAAGGATGTTCAGCCATGCCGGAAAACCACCCACGAAATCGTTGACGCCATGCTGGAGCAGGGCGTTATGCTCGGCGCGGATGGCCTGAGCCCGGCCCGGCCAAGAGGACAAAAAGGGGAAAAATAGTGACATATATGAAATGGCCAATGCTGGTTGTTTGTGGGTTGTTCGCCGCCTGCGAGCAGGGCACGGAGACCGCGGTAAGCGGGGACGCGCCCAAACAGGTTGAGCGACCCCGTTTCGAGATTAGCAGCGACGAGGTCTTCGACGCCGGCAGTATCCCGGCCTACAAAGGCAGCCATGACGAAATATATGCGCATATCGACCGCAACCTGGAACAACATCTGGCAAATCTTCAGCGCTGGGTCAGGCAGCCATCGATCAGTGCGCAAAATAAAGGTATCACCGAGATGGCGGGCATGCTGCGCGATGACTTGCTGGCCATAGGCTTCGCCGAGGTCGAACTGGTGCCCACCGACGGACACCCCGGCGTTTTTGCTCATTACGATGCGGGCGCGGAGAAAACCCTGGTCGTCTATATGATGTACGACGTGCAGCCGGTGAATCCCGAGGACTGGCTGGTGCCGCCGTTCGCCGGTGAACTCGTCGAACACGATCTTGGCAGCGTGCTGATGGCGCGCGGTGCGACCAATCAGAAAGGGCCGCAGCGGGCCCTGTTGAATGCGCTGGAGTCGATCATCAGCGTGACCGGCAGCCTGCCGGTAAACCTGATCGTGCTGGCCGAAGGGGAGGAGGAACTCGGTTCGCCGCACTTTCCCCGGATTATCGAAAAATACAAGGATCGCCTGATGGCTGCCGATGGCGTGTTCTTCCCGATCAACTCGCAAAACCGCGCGGGCGATATGCGCATGATACTCGGCGTCAAGGGCATCATTTACATGGAGCTGGAGGCGCGCGGCGGTCCGCATGGCGGACCGGTCAACCATGAAGTGCACGGCTCGTTGAAGGCCAATATCGACTCGCCGGTCTGGCGGCTGGTGCAGGCGCTGGCAAGCATGACAACGCCCGATGGCAATACCATTTTGATCGATGGCTATTACGACAAGGTCCAGCCACCGCCGGCGGAGGATATGCCGCTGATCAACTCCATGCTGGCATCCGCCGATGAGAAAAAGGCGATGCAGGCGCTGGGCATAGAGCGCTGGATCGATGGCCAGACCATGCAGGAAGCGCAGATGGATTATCTGTATAACCCGACCCTGAACATCAACGGTATCTGGGCTGGGTACACGGGAGCAGGGACAAAAACCATCTTGCCGCACGTGGCGACCGCAAAAGTGGACTCGCGCTTGCCACCGGGCCTGGACCCGGATGAAATGATGGCCCTGATCCGCACCCACCTGGACAGGCACGGCTTCACCGATATCACGATCCGACCGATGAGCGGTTACCCGGCATCGCAGACTTCTCTCGACTCGGAGCTGGTGCAGGCGGCGATCAGCGTATTCAATAAATATGGTGCGCCGCCAAGCGTTGAGCCTCGACTCGGCGGCAGTGCGCCTTTTTATGTGTTCACCGATATTTTGCAGCTGCCGATGGTGTTCACCGGTATCGGCCATGGCAACGGTGCGCACGCACCCAACGAGTTCATGGTGATCTACCCGAAAGCCGGCTCGAAAATCGCTGGTCTTGCCAAGATGGAAAAAGGCTATGTCGATATTTTGTACGCGCTGGCGGGACAGTAACGGGTTTTTTCGCGAACCCGGGGAGCGAGGGCGTGAGCGGTCCAGTCAATTTACGGCGGGAAATACATCGAAATCCTGAACGCTCGGGTCGCGAAACCGGCACGGCGAAGCGCCTGCTCCGGTTTTTCGAGCCGCTGCAGCCCGATGAAGTAATCGAGGAACTGGGCGGTACCGGGATCGCGTTTGTTTTCTCGGGCACGCAAGCCGGGCCGACGATCCTGCTCAGGTCTGAACTCGACGCCCTGCCGATCCAGGAAGTAAATGAGTTCGAGCATCGCTCGCTGCACGACGGCACCTCTCACAAATGCGGTCACGACGGCCACATGGCCATACTGGCCGCAGTCGGCGAAAAGCTGTCACAGAAACGACCCGCGCGCGGAAGAGTCGTGCTGTTATACCAGCCCGCCGAGGAAACCGGCCAGGGGGCGGCGGCGGTTGTCGCGGACGAAAAATTTGCGCCCATCAAACCGGACTTTTGCTTCGCGCTGCACAACCTGCCCGGTTTTCCGCTCGGTGAAATCGTCGTCCGCAACGGAACCTTCAGTTGTGCGTCGCGGGGCCTGGCGATCAGGCTCACCGGCAAGACGGCACATGCGGCTCAGCCGGAGACGGGCGTGAGCCCGGCGAAGGCGATGTGCCAGCTCATCGCCGAGCTGAGCGAGCTGCCGTCGGTCATGGATTTTGGCAACGAACTGGCATTCGCCACTGTAGTGGGCTCGCGTCTTGGCGAGCAGGCGTTCGGTACCGCGCCCGGCGAAGCCGAGATCTGGGCCACGTTGCGCAGCGAAACCGATGCGACCATGGCGCGTATGGTAAGCCATGCCGAAGGCCGGATCCGGCAACTGGCGGTTGAGCATGGCCTGGAATCTGGTATCGCCTACCGGGATATTTTCGCAGCCACGGTAAATTCGGAGCGCGCCGTCGATGTGATTCGCCGGGCGGCCGGCAATGGTCCGTTGAGCATTGCCGAGCAGCCGTTTCGCTGGTCGGAAGACTTTGGCTGTTTCGCCTCTGTTGCACAGTGCGCGATGTTTGGTCTCGGCGCCGGCGAGGCCATGGCCGAGCTGCACAACCCGGATTATGATTTTCCCGATGCGTTGATTTCGCTTGGCGCGGACATTTTTCTGGGCATACTGGAACAGGCGGGAAAGATGCAGAGCCCGTGAGTTTCTCGCTATTACTTCAGGCAGGACAGCCCACAGGAAAAAGACTCGTGAATGACAAACTCAATATCGCGATACTCGGCGCCGGCAATATCGGCACGGCGATTGCCAACGGCCTGGCGAAGGCCGGGACGGTCAGTGCTGACAGGATCATGCTGACCCGCCGCAAGATAAATTTTCTGGACGATATGAAAGCGCAAGGCTTCGGCGTATGCGCGGACAACAAAGAGGCGATTGGCAAGTCGAATATCGTCATCGTGGCGGTCGAACCCCAGCAACTCGATGAACTCATGTCGGAGATCGGCCCCGAACTGAAAGCCGGCCGCCATATCCTGATATCGGTGGTGTCGGGCGTCGATCTCGCGCAACTCAGGCTAAAGATCGACGCCAAAGTCGAATGCGTCCGGGCGATGCCCAATACCGCGACCGCGGTACGCGAGTCGATGACTTGCCTTGCATCGGATGATAGTGGCGGCGCGGGAATCGCGGCGGCCAAGGCGATCTTCGGCAGCGTCGGCCAGACCCTGGTTATCGACGAGGAACTGATGGGTGCGGCCACGGCGCTGGGGGCCTGTGGTGTCGCGTTTTTCCTGCGCGCGATCCGGGCAGCCTCGCAGGGCGGCATCGAAATCGGTTTTCATGCCGAAGATGCGCTGGCGATTGCGGCGCAAACCGCGAAGGGGGCGGCGACCTTGTTGCTGGCCCACGAGAAACACCCCGAACGTGAAATCGACCGGGTCACGACGCCACGTGGCTGCACGATAGCGGGTCTCAACCAGATGGAGCACGAGGGTTTCAGCTCGGCGATGATCAAGGGGATCACGGTATCGGCGGAGAAAGCGAGCTGTTTGCTGGCCGTGGGAAAGGATGGTTGAGAAAGCTTCGGCCCTGCACTAATTCTTGTTCCAGACCTTATCTAGAAATATTGGCCAGCGCGGATCATCGTGCAGACCGGCGAGCAATGCATCGGTTTTGATCCAGACCAGACCCGGGTCTCTGACTTTCAGAGCGGTTTCCAGCCACTCGAACGCGGCCTCGAGATCGCCGGCATCGGCGTAGATTTCCGCGATCTGGTAGGCGTCTTTCTTGCCGTATTCGCGGATAAATTCATCGAGCGCTGCCGCCCATGCGTCCTGCTCGCCGGTTCGTCCGAGCACCAGTATCCTGCCGAAGTCACGAACCCAGTTCACCGGCTCTTTTTCATATTCAGCCATGGCATTGGCCAGGTTTCCCTGCAGCAGGTAGTTGTATGCGATGTTACCGTGAATTCGTGCGACACCCGGGTCGATATCGAGCGCATGGCGTTGCAACTCCATACTTTCATCGAATCTGCCGGCAATGGTCAGCGCGGATGCAAGGCCAGCGATAGAAAGTATGGATAATGGGTCCAGTTTGACCGCCTTCTCCAGGCATTCGAGCGCAAAATCTCTTTGACCATCCATCGCCATTTGCGCACCGTACCAATTCAGGGCGTCGATGTTGTTGGGTTCCAGTTCAAGGGCGCGCAGAAATGTGGCCTTGGAAGCTACCAGGTCGAAGCCATATGCCCACTGGCCCGCCCCCAATGCGATGTGCGCCTCGGCCAACTGATCGTCCAGTGCCAGTGCTCGCTCCGCATACCGGCGGGCGATGGCATATCCTTGTGCAAACTGCAGCGACTCGGTATAGGTCCCGGTCCAGCGCGCCTGACTTAATGAGAGTTGCGCCCACGCCGCTGCATAGTCTGGATCGATGGCCACCGCCTCGTGAAGAACCGCGATCGACTGTTGAATATTGTCGCTACTGACATGTTCGCGGAGATAGCGGCCACGCAGGTACAGGTCGTAGGCCTCGATATTGTCTGTTCCCCGTGAGCCGACGACTTTTTCACCGGCATTGCCAAAAAGCGTGACTTTCAGCGCCGCGGCAACCGAGGCCGAGATCTCGTCCTGGATCGCGAATATATCGTTCAGCTCGCGGTCAAAAGTCTCCGACCACAGGTGGAAACCGGTTTCGGTATCGATCAACTGGGCAGTGATGCGGACCATGGGCCCCGATTGCCTAACGCTGCCCTCGAGCACATGGGCGACGCCGAGTTGTTCGCCGATCAGTCGCAGATCCTTGTTCTCGCCCTTGAACTGGAATGACGATGTTCGGCCGGCAACCTTGAGCCCCGGCATCTTGGCCAGTACATTCAGCAACTCCTCGGACAGGCCATCGGAGAAATACTCGTTCTCGATATCACCGCTCATGTTGACGAACGGCAGCACCGCGATCGATTTTTCCGGCACCCTGGCGGGTGTTACCCCAGCCTGATCCGGGGCGCTGATACTAGCCACCTCATCCCCAGAGCCGCTCAGGACCAGCTTGTCGTACAGCAGGAATCCAACCGCAATCGCCAGCGCGCCGATGATCATGAAATCCAGTTTGCGGCCGGTCCGGGTCGTGATCGACTGACTGCGATCGACGTCTTTTTCTTTTTTCAGCCCTTCCGGCGTCATCTCGAACGCCCAGGCGAAGATCAGGGCGAACGGGAAACCGATGATAATCAGCGCCGCGGTGACGGAGATGGCCCAGTCCGGCACGTGGAGCGCGGGAAACATCACGTCCACGACCTGTATCGTGACCCAGGCGACGATGATATAAACCAGTGCAACCCGCGTTACATTGCGACGCATCAATTCCTTGAAAAAGTCTTGCATCGGCTGGCCCAAAACCACGACAGCGGCAAGCTTAGCAGAGCGCCGCCTCACCACCCAACGCCAGGGCAGGCTTTTTTTAGCCCTTTGCTGTCATACCAGGCAGTCCAAGCCATCCAGCAGCATGTGGATGAGCAGGCCAATACCAAGCAGCCGGAGCGGACGGACGAAAACGATAAGCGCATAGACCAGGATGGCCGGCCATTGGTGCAGCGGATGAAAGCCGATGCTGCAACGGGTCGGATCGTATACCGGTGACGCCAGCAGATGATCCAGATCGACCAGCATCGTGGCGAGCATGATCAGCCAGGCTTTTAACCAGTATTTCCGGAAAAACAACCAGGCGATCCCGCCGGGTACCGCGGCATGCAGGATCAGGTGGATCAGCCCGCTGGCCGTGACGTTGCTCAGAGCCCGTGTCGTTCCAGCACCCTGGCCAGGAAGCCGGGTTCGGCACGGTTACGGTAGTTTTCGGTCTCGTCGACATCCAGTACGGAGCCATCCGCGGCCAGCACGATGGTTGTCGGCAACACGGTGTCGGTGTCGTAGCCGAGAGCCTGCATCCCGGCAGGCAGCCCTTGGTCATGGTTGATGCCGAGTACGGTCGCGGCCTGATTATCGGTGTCTACCCAAAAATCGAAAGGGACGTCGAACCGGGCAGCCAGCTCGCGAGTTTTTCTGGCTGGCTGCGGGCTGATCAGCACGATGCGGGCGCGGTCGCCCAGCTCACGATAGGCTGCGGCGAGTTCTTTGACCTGGACTACGCAGAATGGGCACCAGTTGCCACGATAAAACATCAACAACGCAGGTTTGCCGAGCAAGTCGCGGCTGTATACCGGCTTGCCGTCCAGATTCAGCGCCGAAAATTCCGGCAAGGGTTGCCCATTTTCGATTCTCGATGCCGAGCGATCGAGACGGCTGTACCAGAATTGGTAGGTCGCGTACGCAGCCAGGCACAGTCCGGCCAAGCTGGCGGCAGCGAGCGAACCCGCTCTGAAAACCCAGTCAAACGCTGCGAGCAAGGCGCCTGATGCCATGGTCAGCGAAACCGGGGTCAGGCGGGCCTGGTCGGCGGGCAATTTCCTGCCCAGCATTACCAAACCCAGCACCAGCAGCATCGGCGCGGATGCGAGGAGGGCGCCCAGCCAGCCAGGTGAAAAACCGCCGCCAAGATGGATGACAGCCTGGATCGAGACCACGGTCAGCAGCGCAAAAAACGCCATGACAAAAACCGATTTGACGCCGTTCATCATTTGTCCGCCGTGAAGTAAAAAACGCTCATCGTCCAACGCGTGCGCGACGGTGCGTCGGGTACGATGGAGGCCTTGATGATTTCCTGGTAACGGCCGTCGATCCGGAATTCCAGCCGCGCGGAAACAGCCTCGCCGGCTCGTGTCGTTCCCGAAAAACGCAGACTGATCGTGCCTGGTACGCTGCGTTCTGCCAGGCGGGCATCGACGCGAATGGTATTGAAGTGATTTTCGTAGGCAATCCAGCCTTGCATGCATAGCTTTTTTTCTTCATCGCAAAAAAGCTTGTTCTTGACCAGGACAAAGGTGTGTGCATGCAATACTGGTGAGCAAAACAGCAGGATTGCGAGCAGCGTTCCACGCCAGATGCCTGCGGCACGGATCATGATAGTTTTCCGGTAACTCATGTTGGCCATTATAGACCGCACCTTTCAAAGCGAAGTTCTTTTTTGTTGTTAGAATCGGTTCCTTGATTCTGCAGGCTGGAGATCGGGCATGGATTTTTTGAAGAAAGCTTGTCTGAGCGCTGGCTTGCTTGTAGTGGTACAGGCGCATGCCGCCGATCCGGTGGAACTCGAACTGCCACCGGGATTCGAGGCGACGGTATTTGCCAGCGGCCTGGGGCGAGCGCGCCACCTCGTGGTTCGGGGAAACGGCGATGTCTACGTTACGATGCGTCGTAGCAAAGACGGCAAAGGCGTCATCGGCTTGCGCGACAATGACGGAGACGGCGTCGCCGACCTCCAGGCGGCCTTCGGTCATGCGGGCGGCACTGGCGTGGCCATTTATCGCGATTATCTTTTTTTCTCCTCGGATGACACTGTTTACCGGATGAAATTCGCCGATGATGAACTGGTGCCCGGCGGTGATTTGGAAGTCGTCGTGTCCGGGTTTCCGCGGCAAAGTTCACACGCGGCGAAGTCGTTGGCGATTGGCGCCGATGGCAGCCTGTTCGTGAACTCGGGGGCGCCGTCCAACGCTTGCCAGAAGCGTGCCCGCTCGGCCGGCTCGAAGGGGCAGAACCCCTGCCCGCAGCTGTTCCGCGGCGGCGGTATCTGGAAGTTTTCAGCGGATCGTCTGGACCAGGACCAGGTGGCCGATGGTCAGCGCTATGTGACCGGTATCCGCAATTCGGTGGCGTTGGCTTTCAACGACGCTGCTGGCGAGCTGTATTTCGTCATGCATGGGAGGGATCAGCTCGATAGCCTTTGGCCGCGGTTTTTCAGCGCCGACCAACGCGAGGAACTGCCAGCCGAGGAATTTCACCTGGCTCTTGAGAGTTCCGATTTTGGTTGGCCCTATACCTATTACGATGGTTTGATAAATCAGCGCATGGTGGGGCCCGAATATGGCGGGGATGGCAAAAAAACGGCGCCGGATGGCAAATACCCGGACCCGCTGGTGGCTTTCCCGGCGCACTGGGCGCCCAATTCGCTGGTTTTCTATGCCGGCAGCCAGTTTCCCGCCGAATACCACGGCGGTGCCTTTGTCGCGTTTCACGGATCCTGGAATCGCGCGCCGGGCCTGCAAGGGGGCTACGAGATTGCGTTTGTGCCGATGAAAGAGGGGAAACCGTCCGCGGAATGGCGCACCTTTGCCGATGGTTTCATGGGCGACAGACCGATTCGAAATCCAGCGCAGGCGAAGCACCGGCCGGTCGGTCTTGCGGTCGGACCGGATGGCAGCTTGTATATCAGCGACTCGACCGGCGGGACCATCTGGAAAATTTCTTATTCAACTGCGGATTGAAGACAACTCAGCGCTGGATGATGCCCGCCAATGCCTCGTCGATTGCGGTCAGCGTCTCGTCATCGAGTTGAATTCCTGAAGCGGCTGCGTTTTCCTCAACCTGCTCGGGTCTCGATGCACCGACTATCGCGGACGCGACATTGGGTTCACGCAATACCCAGGCCAGCGCAAGCTGGCTCAGGCTCATTCCGAGTTCGTCCGCAAGCGGGCGCAGATTGTCGACGGCGTCAAACAAGGAGTCGTCAAGCAAGCGCTCCATGAACTGGTTCATCAATGGATTGGCTGCCCGCGAGTCGGCAGGTAATTCACTGCCGGGCTTGTACTTGCCAGTCAGTACTCCTTGTCCCAGCGGTGACCAGACGATCTGGCCGATACCGTTTTCCCTGCACAAAGGTATGACTTCTGCTTCAGGGTCCCGCCAGATCATGGAATATTGTGGTTGGCTGGATACAAAGGGCGCGACACCGTCAATATTCATGGCGGCCTGAATTTGTGGCGCGGTCCACTCGCTGAATCCGATATAACGCGCCTTACCGGCTTCCACCACTTCGTTCAAGGCCTGCATGGTTTCTTCCAGCGGTGTGTCGGGATCATAGCGATGGCACTGGTACAGATCCACGTAGTCAGTACGCAAGCGCTGCAAAGAATCGTTGATTTGTTTGTGAACCTGCTCTGCGGAAAGCCCGCTGTCGGTGTCGGTCATCGGGAAGTACAACTTGGTCGCCAGGACATAGCTATCCCTGGAGCGACCCACCAGCGCTTCGCCCAGGAAAGTCTCCGCCGCGCCCTTGCCGTAAACATTGGCGGTATCGATAAAATTAATGCCGCAATCGAAGGCTGCCGCCAGGCAGTTCCGGGCGCTGTCTGATGCCACGCCGACACCGTAGGTCAGCCACGAACCCAGCGCGATTTCCGAAACCTCCAGTTCGCTGTTTCCCAGTTGTCTGTATTGCATGTTCCTGATCCTTATTGGCATTTTGCGTGCCGGACGCGGCCGGGACGAAGAATGATCCATTTTCTTTTAACATAAACCAGATGATTCAATTTAACCATGGTTCCGAAGACCTTATTTGGTGCGGGAGCAGCGGCTTTTTTTCCATATTGTGCGCTGACTCACAGAATACATTGGGTGGCCGGATGTAGTCTGAGCCCATGCGCAAAAAGTATTACACACATTTTTTGCTTAACGAGCGGCAGGGTAGTTGCAGCGAATACAGTGGTGTCGTTGAGATAAACCGGCTTGCCCAGCACGAATTTGAAGGCGAAGAAATAAAGACGCTGCTGGCACAGAATTTCGACCTCGAGGCAGAGGAAGTCACCGTACTCGACTGGTCACGATTGCATTAGATTCGAATTAGCCCATGATCCCCTTAGGCTAACTTGCCCCCGATTTATCGGGGGCTTTTTTTTGCCTGCCTAATGCACGATGTCGGCGTTTGGACGCGAGGGGTTGCGCAGGGTCTTTAGGAAAGCGATCAGTTCTTCCTGCCGGCGCACATCCATGGACAAAAAACGATCGCGTGCCCATTCCGCATCGCCGCCGTGTGAGGTGATCGCCTCCTCAAGGGTCAGCGCCCGGCCGTCATGCATATAGGGCGCGGTATCGGCAACGCCCCACAGCTTGGCGGTAATATACTCGCGGTTTTGCTGTTTGCTGGCCGCCGAAAAATCTTCCGCGAGGTCCGGACCCATGTCGTGTCTCTTGAGATCCGAAAACATGGAAACCTCCACGCCGCCGCTCGATGGTTTGAAGCCCATGGGTCCTCGACGAAGATCGACCCGGTAATACACGTTGTCGGAAGGGGCGTCATCGACGACCGGAAAACTGAAGTCAAGCCAGGGGTTTTCCGTGGTCATCATTGGTCGATGGCAGTCGCTGCAGCCTGCTGCATGGAAACTGGCGATTCCTTTTCTCGCCGCACGCCGGGCGCGCAACCGCACCGGGGTGTCCTGGGTAGCGACAAAAATCTCCAGTGCACTCATCTCGCCGATGAGAACCTCGTCGGTAACACCGTCGCCATCATCATCGACACCGGGTCCGAATATCTCGACTGGCTGCATGCCCATGTGAAACATCATGGCGCCCTGGCTAAATTGCCTGAGCGTGGCGAATTGACCTTTGCGCCCGAATGGCCTGACCACCAGGTCGGCATCGATGCCCTGGACACCGGAAGTATCCAACTGACCATGGTTATCCGCAGAAATTTCGCCGAAATACACACCCTTGCTCGACAGCCTGATTGTCTGACCCGGGTTTTCCAGCGCTGTTGACTTCAGTGCTTGCAAATCCGCGGTCATTTCCTGGCCAATCGCCTGTACTCCGCCGCTGCCGAATAGCGAATTCGAGTTAATCAGCCGGCCATCGAAGCTGGCCTCGCCCCTGAGTAAATCGTCTGCCACATCGATGACTCGCGGCATAAACATCACGGAAGCGGACATGCCGCCAGCGCCGCCAATGCCAAAAATCGTGGGGACCGTGTCCGTGCTGACCAGATTGTGGCACTCGACACAGGTCTGGGCATCCAGGCCATTGACCCGCAAAAAGGTGCCGTTACCTTGTAATGTCGGCCGACCGCCGGGTGTAGTGGCGTCAGCCAGGTTCTGTGGACCGTCTCCAAACCCGTGGGCATGGTTGAATGGCGTTGCAAAAATCGCCAGACCTGCTTTCCGAAGCTGGTTCAGGCTCAGGTTCCCACTGACGATCTGGTCCTGGGTAATGCGCGGGCCGTCCGGGCCGAAGGTCTCGTCGTCAGGCGGTTTTTCTGACAGGACAGTCCGAGGCAGGAAGAGGGCCAGAATAATGGATAATAATGCGCTGCTTGTCTTGGGCATGGCTGGATGGCACCGTAGTTTTTTTGTAATTCTGCAGAAGAAATTTATGTGTTTTAGCGGCGCGATTCAAGTTGAAATACGGCCAGTCCGCATTATGTCAATCAGTACGGATACTGTTCGGGCAGGCCGGATTTGTCGTCGGAGAGCCCGGGTTATACACTCCCGGGTCGCCGCGCCAGTTCGGCCAGGCGTTATTGGCCTGGGGAATCATCGTAATTTAAAACTATTGGCGGGACCCATATGAAAATCAAATTCTTGCATATACCCGGATTCATACTATGCATCTTCACCCTTGCCGCCTGTACCCAGGAAATGGATCAGTCTGCGGTGGCCGAACAGGCGCTGACCCTGGGTATCGAGACCGCTAATTTCGACACGACGGTGCGGCCACAGGACGATTTTTACCGCTATACGAATGGAACCTGGCTGAAAAATACACAAATTCCGGAAGACAAGTCGAATTACGGCAGCTTTACCGCGCTGGCTGACGAGGCCGAGGAAAATCTGCGGGTTTTGATCGAGGAAGCCGCAGCCGACGAAAAAAAGGAGCCCGGCAGCGATGCACAGAAAGTCGGCGATTTCTATTTGAGCTTCATGAACGAAGAAGCCGTTGAGGCGGCCGGAACAACCCCGTTGGACCAACCGTTGGCACAAATTGACCGGATTCAAAGCAGCGCAGACGTTATCGCCTATATCGGCGCCAGCCAGCGCAAGGGTCTGGCCAATCCGTTCGTGCTTTTTGTCAACCAGGACTCCAAGGATTCGACGGTGTATGCCGCTTTTATGCACCAGACCGGTCTGGGACTTCCCAATCGCGACTATTATCTTGAAGACGATGAGAGATTTGTCACCCTGCGCGCGAAGTATCGCGATTACGTGGGGACGATGTATGAGCTGGTCGGGCTCGAAGGCGGCGCAGCAGCCGGGCAGACGGTCATGGACATGGAGACGGCGATTGCCGAAGCGCACTGGACGAAAGTACAGAACCGTCAGCGTGACAAGCTATACAACCCGTACAATGTCAGCGGCGCAAACGAATTGACCCCCGGCCTTGACTGGAATATTTTTCTCGCCGAGGCCGGACTAGACCCGGCACGGGATTTTATCGTCCGCCAGCCGAGTTTTTTTACCGCACTGGGAAAAATGATTGCGCAAACCCCGGTCGATGACTGGAAGACCTATTTCCGGTTCAAGTTGATCGATTCGGCGGCGCCTTTCCTGAGCGCGGCGTTTGTCGAAGCATCCTTCGACATGCACCGGCGGGCGGTACAGGGTGTCGAGCAGAATCAGCCGCGCTGGAAACGCGCCGTCCAGGCGACCGACGGCAACGTAGGCGAACTGGCAGGAAAAATGTATGTGGCGAAACATTTCTCGCCCGCAGCCAAGGGTCGCATGAACGAAATGATCGAAAACCTGCGCATGGTTTTCAATGAGGCGATCGATGAACTGGAGTGGATGGGCGAGCTGACCAAGGAACAGGCGCAGGACAAGCTGGCGAAATTCAATACCAAGATCGGTTATCCGGACAAGTGGCGGGACTACTCGACTCTGGAAGTCGTTGCCGGCGATCTCGCGGGTAACATCCTGCGCTCGAACGCAAGCCAGTACGACCGCATGATCGGCAAGCTGGGTGGGCCTATCGACCGAAGCGAGTGGTTGATGACGCCGCAGACGGTTAATGCCTATTACAACCCGCCGATGAATGAAATCGTATTCCCGGCGGCTATCCTGCAACCGCCGTTCTTCAATGTAGCAGCGGACGATGCGGTCAACTACGGTGCCATCGGCGGCGTAATCGGCCACGAGTTCAGTCACGGCTTCGATGACCAGGGGCGTAAAACGGATGGCGATGGCAACCTGCGCGACTGGTGGACCGAAGAAGACGCGGCCGAGTTTACGGCGCGGGCGCAGGGCCTGGTTGACCAATATGCCGCATACAGCCCAATGGAAGGCGAATACCTCAACGGCGAGCTGACCCTGGGCGAGAACATCGGCGACCTCGCCGGCCTGACCATGGCCTATCGCGCCTACCAGCACTCGCTCGGCGGCAAGGAAGCGCCGGTTATCGATGGATTCACCGGCGACCAGCGCTTCTTCCTTGGCTGGGCGCAGGTCTGGGCGCGCAAGTACCGTGACCAGGAGTTGCTGCGCCGCCTGAAAGTCGATCCGCATTCGCCCAGCGAATACCGGACCAATGGCACGGTTTCGAATATCCCGGAATTCTACGCTGCATTCGATGTGCAGGAAGGCGATGGCATGTATATCGCCGAAAAGGATCGGGTGAAAATCTGGTAGTCTCCGGTCAGTTGAAAAAGTAGTTTAGTCCTGAACCCGGCAGATTCTTGAGAGTCTGCCGGTTTTTTCGAGGTGTCAATATGTTGCCAAAGCTTAGCTTTGCATTGATTGGAGCGCTGCTCCTGTCTTCCTGCACTCAGGATGCCTACGATCCCGGTCGCGATTACTTTTCCTTTGCCAATAGCGATCAATTTGTCACCCGTCATCTTGACCTTGATCTCACCGTGGACTTCGATGCCAGGCAATTGGCGGGTAGTGTTCGTTTGTCCATGGAACGACTCGATCCGGCGGCGAGGGAACTGGTGCTCGACAGCCGTGCGCTGCATATCGAAAGTGTGAGCGTAGCTTTGCCGGATGGTTTGGAATGGGATGCCGGATTTCGGATCGGCGCCAGTGACAAGATTCTGGGTGAGCCCCTGACCATCAGTTTGCCCGACGGCTTTGATCCGGATCCGGCATTCAGCGTGACAATTCACTACCGGACAGACCCGGGCGCCACGGCGCTGCAATGGCTGCCGCCGGAGCTTACCGCGGGCGGCAAACACCCGTTCCTGTTTTCACAGTCGCAGGACATACATGCACGGAGCTGGGTACCGTTGCAGGACACGCCATCGGTGCGGGTCAGTTATGCCGCCACGATTCGAACCCCGCCCGAGCTGCTGGCATTGATGAGCGCCGAAAACGATCCGTTGACGGTACGCAGCGGAGAGTATCGCTTCGAAATGCCGCAGCCTATACCCAGCTATTTGCTTGCGATCGCCGTCGGCGATCTTTTCTTCGCGCCATTGGGGCCGCAAACAGGCGTATATGCCGAACCGGAAGTACTGGCGGCGGCGGCGTATGAGTTTGCCGATACCCAGCACATGCTGAATGCGGCAGCCGAAATGTATGGCGACTATCAGTGGGGCCGTTATGATTTGCTTATTTTGCCGCCCAGTTTTCCTTATGGCGGCATGGAGAATCCCAGGCTCTCATTTATTACGCCTACTATCCTCGCCGGCGATCGCAGCCTGGTTTCGCTGATCGCCCACGAGCTTGCCCATTCTTGGTCGGGAAACCTGGTCAGCAACCAGACCTGGCGCGATATCTGGTTGAACGAAGGCGTAACCAGCTACCTGGACAAGCGCCTGATGGAAGTGCTTTTTGGCAAAGAACGAGCTGACGAAGAACGGGTCATCGATTACCGGGAATTGATCGAGCAGCTCCCCGATATCAAGCCCGAGATGCAGGCCCTGGCGCCGAGGCTCAGCCGCGAGGACATCGAGAAAACGCGGGGCACGGTGTATTACAAGAAAGGCCAGCTCTTGCTGGAATACCTGGAACATGCATTCGGTCGGGATGTTTTCGACGAATTCCTGGCCGCCTACTTCGCTCATTTCCGGTTTCAGGCCATTACCAGTGAACAGTTTCTTGGCTATCTGAAGGAGAACCTCCTGGACCGGTATCCTGGCAAGGTCAGTCAGGCGCAGGTGGAACAATGGCTTTATCAGCCGGGCCTGCCGGAAGACGCGGTGATTCCGCAATCTGAATCGCTGCGTAGAGCCGCCGATCTGGCATTACAGTGGGCGGGTGGCGAAGTCTCCCTTGAGTCGGCGCCACTTGCGGACTGGAGTTCTCATGCCATCGTGCATTTCATTAACTCGCTGCCGGATACGCTCAGCAACGAGCAGCTAATGGAGCTGGATCAGGGAAATGGCTTGAGTTCAACGAGGAACGCCGAAATCAGTCGAGCCTGGTTCATCCAGGTGGCCAAACGCAGATACCAGCCTGCTTACGAGTCGATGCGGCAGCACCTGATCCGGTACGGGCGGATGCGGCTGGTGGTGCCGGTATACAAGGCTTTGGTCGAAAACGGTCAGGACCAGGCGCTGGCGGAAGAAATTTTTGCCCTGGCGAAGCCCGGCTACCACCCGATAACGATCATGGCCGCGGGGTCGGTGTTGGGCGATACGGCCGGCCAATAGGCCACTGCTACCAGCGCAATTCGTCGGCGCCTTCCGCGGCGGTTGCGAGCGCCACCATGCCGCTTGCCATCGCACACAGGCGGCCTTCGCTAAACAGGTTTCCCTCGACAAAACAAACGCTGTCGGATCGTTTCAGCGCAACCGCGTATGCGGTGACCGTCGGTCCATGAATCGCGCGGATAAATTTGATCGACAATTCAACCGTGCCCGCCGGCTGACCCAGATAATGAACGGCCCCGGCGACACCCAGCGATGCATCCAACAAGCCGGCCACCACGGCGCCGTTGACGTAGTCGCTGCCCAGCCCGCCCAGATGCTGTGGCAGGATCTCCGTAAGCACGACCTTGACGACGGTATCGTCGCTGATATCGAGTTTACTGCCAAAAGCGACCATGGCCGGCAAGGCGTTGAAATCCCGCTGCCACTGATAACGCTGGTTTTCATCCATGGGGATGGCTTTGCCCCGCGCCTTGAGGCTTTGAATCGATGTTTTCTCTTTAATGTCCATCGTTTGCTGCGATTGCGTGGACCAGGCAGGCTGGCAGCCGTATTCTGACACGAGAGATTGCCTCAGTCACCGTGCTTTTGGGTCAAACCCTGGTGGAAAAATCGATGAATCAACCTGGACAAAGTTCGCCTGGCAATCAGATCAGCATGAGCCTGCCGGCCTGGACCTATAGGCATGCGGAGTTTTTTGAACTGGAAAAACAACGCATATTCAGGCGTTCCTGGCAGGTCGTTTGCCATGTATCGGACATCCCGGAGCCGGGCGATTATTTTCGCTTCGATTTCCTCGATGAACCTCTGGTCGTTTTGCGAGACAAGCGGCGAGCTGTGCGGGCTTTTGCCAATGTCTGCCGTCACCGGGCAGCGAGGCTGCTGGATGGTGAAAATGGCAGCATGCGCGGAAGCTGTAGCGATGGACTGATCCGTTGCCCATACCACGCCTGGACTTATGACCTGGATGGCCGGTTGGCCCATATGCCCCATGAGGGGTCTTATCAGGGCTTCCGGAAACAGGATTGCCGTCTGCCGGAAATTGCTGCCGATATCTGGATGGGGTTTATTTTTGTCTCGCTGGAACCGGCCACGCCAACTGTCGGCGAGATCATGGCGCCATTTGACGAAAGCCTGTCCCCGTTACGCATGGATCAGATGAAAGCACTGGGCCGGGTTAGCCTGAGGTCGCGCAAGGTCAACTGGAAAAACGTTGTGGACAATTATGTAGACGGTCTGCACATCAATGTGGCGCACCCGGGTTTGCGCGGCGTCGCCGGCAAGAATTATCGCTTGAGCGCCGGTGAGCATGTTCAGCACATTCAGTCGCAATTGCATGACAGCGGGTCGCTCGGCTGGTCCGAGCGCATGTATTTGAAAGTGCTGCCGGAGCGTGCCGACCTGCCCGCTGAGCGTCGCCGGCTGTGGGAATATTTTCTGCTGTGGCCGAACACGGCATTCGATATTTACCCGGACCAGGTGGACTTCATGCAAATGTTGCCGCTTAGCTCCGGGGAAACCCTGATTCGCGAGATTTCCTATGCCCTGCCCGATGAATCGCGGGAAATGCGGCTGGCCCGCTACCTGAACTGGCGGGTCAACCGGAAAGTCAACGCGGAAGACAAGGACCTGACCGAGAGAGTGCAGCACGGCATGGGCAGCAGCGGTTTCAAACAAGGGCCGCTCGCGAGCAATGAAGTCTGTCTCAGGTTATTTGCCGACAAAATTCGCAGTATTTTGCCCGTTGCAAAGCTGGCCGAGGAACCGGCGGGGCCTCTGGCACCGGAATAGACATGGAGTTGTCCGTGCGCAACGAATGGGGTTCGATCGATACGCTGTTGATGCGGCATCCAAGGGAGGCCTTTGCAAACCAGGCGCAGATAGACCGGCAATGGCAGGCGCTCAATTACCGTGCCGCCCCGGATTTTGTGGTCGCGTGCCGGGAATTCGATGCCTTGCTCGAATTGTTGGCGCCGAGAGTCAACAAGATTGAACTGTTGCCGGTCGATGGCAGCAGTATCGATTCGTTGTATCTTCGTGATTCCAGCGTCTTATGCGATGCGGGTTCCATCCTTTGCCGAATGGGCAAGAAAAACCGGGCCGGTGAACCACCCGCAGTTGCAACCTGGCTAAGTGAAAATAGCCACGAGATAGCGGGCAGGATTGTCGATGATGGGCTGCTCGAAGGTGGCGATCTGCTCTGGCTCGATGAGCGTACCGTTGCTATCGGTCAGGGTTATCGGAGCAATCTTCAAGGCCTTGAGCAGTTTTCAAAATTCGCCGGCAATGATGTCGATGTGATTGCCGTACCTTTGCCGCATTGGAAGGGGCCAACCGACGTATTGCACCTGATGTCCGTGATCAGTCCGCTGGACCGGGATCTGGCCCTGGTTCATTCGCCACTGATGCCGGTGGTTTTCCGCGAGTATCTTTTGTCGCGGGATATTCGGCTGCTCGAGGTTCCCGCAGCGGAATATCCGGAACTCGCCTGCAATGTGCTGGCGCTCGGGCCCCGATTGTGCCTGATGGTATCGGGCAATCCGCTGACCCGGGCTTTACTGGAAAAAGCCGGCTGTGAAGTCCTGGTTTTTTCCGGCGACGACATTTGCCGGAAGGGGGAAGGAGGGCCGACCTGCCTGACCCGGCCATTGCGGCGTGCAGCGACCCGATGACGACGCCGATGGCCTCGGCATCGAGCGATGCCGATATTGCAGACCTGGCTGCATTTTATGCGGCCCAGTCCTGCAAAAAAGAATTTATCGATAAATTAAGTACTTGGCCCGGCTAGCGGTCTGTCCTGGCCGGGCTTCTCGGTGTTTGCAATATATTTCTGCAGACCGGGGTCCAGCCGAGTCGGGTCCAGGCCGCTGGCTGGCGGCAGGGCTCTCGAGTTGGCGGTGTTCCAGAACAGGACATTTGCCGCCAAGGCCCGATCGAGCAGGTCATCGTTCAGTGCCGCCAGGGTTTTGCCTGTGTAGGTGTCCTCCAGCTTCAAACCCAGCTCGCGGCCGATTGCGACGGCTTTCCTGCCTTCAGGGGTGCTGCGCGCATATCCCGCACCGAGATATCGCTGGCGTATATCGAATCGCTCCGGGTCGAACGGCAGATCCGGGAAATTATCGTCGTATTTCCTCAGGCGCATGACCGTGCGCCGCCACAGCGATTCCAGCACGCGCGGATTCGCCACTGACTCATCGACAACTCTGACCGCGACGATGCGGCTGTCGAGCCTTGCGGCGGCAAGACCCAGCCCCAGCCCTGCGACACTGCCGGTCGTACCCATCGCCATATAGATGAAATCGGGCTCCGCCAGCAAACCCTGTTCGATTTGCATGCGGAGTTCGAATGCCGCGCTGACAAAACCTGTTGCACCGGTTGCGTTTGAACCGCCGGCGGGGATGATCAGCGGATAAACGCCGGTTCTCTTTTTCTCGCGCCTGAGTTCTATGATTGCCGCTGTCGCCTGTTCGCTAATGTCTGGATAATCGCAGGTTCGCGCGCCGCTGCGCGCCACGGCGGCAAGATTGGCCGCAAGATAAGATGTGGCGGGTTGCCGGGAAAGAATCGCGATGCAATCGAGGCCGAGTTTTCTACTGCAGCGCGCGGTTGCCAGCACGTGATTTGAACCCGCCACGCCGAAGGTCATGACGGCCTTGCGATTTTCAGCGAGCGCACGACCGAGCAGAAACTCCAGTTTGCGCATCTTGTTGCCGCCGTACAGCGGGCTGCTCAGGTCATCGCGCTTGATCCAGACCCGCTTGCCAGGTTGTCCCGGCCAGCCTCGCCGGGTAATCGGCGTAGGCAGATTGGTCAGCGAGACCCAAGGCAGACCGCCGCCCAGACCCGGGTAGTATTCAAACAAGGCTGCCACCTCTTCAGCTTACCTTGTCGGCTTGCCCCCGCTCCATTTTTTTCGTGTTGTTCCGGCGGCCGCCCATGGCGGTTACGATCGAACCGCCGACCACCAGGACGGCGCCTGTCAGAGCCAGCGCTCCAAGGTTCTCGCTGGCCAGCCGGTCGGGAAACGAGCGACTGTAGATTTCGGCAAAAGACAGGGTCAGCAGTGGCGTAATCGCAAGGATCGCGCTGACCCTGGTCGCCTGCCAGTGATTCAGTGCTTCGGCAAAAGCGCCATAGGCGACCAGGGTATTGACGGAAGCCAACAGCAGCAGACCCAGCGCAAAACCGTTTATTTCGAATATTGCCGAAGGACGCGCCCAGGGCCAGAACAGCAACATCGACGCACAATAGAGCAGGAACATGATCTGGTTCGATTTCAGGTGCCGCAGCAACTGTTTCTGCGCCAGCGCGTATGCCGCCCAGCTTGCAGATGCCACCACGACCATCAGCACGCCGCTGGTATAGGCGCCGAGACCGGTGAACATCTCGGCTAGCCGATCATTGAAAAACAAACCCATGCCGCTCGTCAGGATCAGTACGCCGATCCACTGCCGACGTTCGAATCGTTCGCCGAAGAGCAGCAGCCCCCCTGCCATCAGCATGATGGGTGCCAGTTGTATGACGACTTGTGCGGTCCCGGGGCTGACCAGATTCAGGCTCAGAAGATACAGCAGGTAGTTGCCGGTCAGCCCGACAACCGCGATCAGCAGCAACCAGCGGGCGTTTGTCGACAGGCTGCCGATGGCGGGAAACCTGGCCGTTGCCCCGAGATATACTCCGACCACCAAGGCTGCGATCAGGAATCGATACCAGGTGATGGTGGCCGCATCCATATGCGCGAGCAAAAGTTTCAGCACGATCGGCAAAACGCCCCACATCGAAACCGTGGTGAGCGACAACAGCAGACCCAGTCGCCATCGTCCGGTCGTTTGATGCATGGTTTTATTCCTGACAGTTCGCGAAAAGCAGAAAGCTTATTCCTGTGTCCGGCCGGAAGCCACCCGGTGCATGGTTTTTCTTCGCTGTCGGCGGTTATGCAGGTTTGAGTGATTTAGAGATTCACCGGTTTCCCGGGTCGTGATCGAAAATCAACACATCGTGTGTTAATTTGTCCGGGTCCACACTATTGGCTATCGGAGCAAGCCGTGCCTGACCGCTATACGCCGGGCATCCTGGTTGAAGAATCAGTTGCGCCAGAGCAGGCTATTGAAAATGCCGCCGCCGCGATCACTGCTTTCGTTGGCCGCACCTTGCGCGGACCGCTTGATCTGCCCACCGAAATCAATAGTTTCCGCGACTTTAACGAGGTTTTCGGTAGTCTCTGGCGTTCGAGTCCGCTGTCTTTCTCGGTCGAGCAATATTTCTTACAAGGTGGCCGGAAGGCGATTATCGTTCGTGTTATCAATGGCGGAAGCAGCGCCACAATAGAAATTCCGTGCGGCGAGGAAATGCTGACGCTCGAGGCCAGGTCGCCGGGTGCGCACGAAGCACTGCGCGTATCGATCGATTACGACAATATCGAAGACAGTAACGAGCAGCTTTTCAATATTGTCATTCAGCGATTGCGTGACCAGCGCTCGACCATCGTCGCGGACCAGGAAATTTACCGCTGTGTCGGGATGACAGAAAACGACAGCGGGAATATTGCCAATGTCCTGCTCGATTCAGATCTGATGCGGGTCGTTGGCGAGGTGCCTTCGCAGCGGCCCGACCGGACCGTAAAAAATAGCGCGTTGGCGGAAGTGGCTTACCTGGGGGTGTCAGCGAAGGGGAGCGACGGTAGTGAAACGACCGATTACGATCTGATCGGTTCGGCCGCAGAGGCCACCGGCATGCACGCTCTGCAGAAAGTGCCTTGTTTCAATTTTCTCGTGTTACCGGCGCATGCGCGCGGCGAGGGACCGGGCCCGGTCGCGTTGCTGGCTGCGGCACGATTGTGCCGGCAGCGTGGAGCGATATTGCTGACCGACCCCGATGCGGCATGGAGCAACCCGGCCGACGCGATCGCCGGTATCAGGCGACTGAATTTTGCCAGCGACAATGCCGTGATGTTTTATCCCTGGCTAAAGACGATCAATCGGCTGACCGGTAGAATGGAAGATTTCCCGCCATCCGGTGCAATGGCAGGCTATCTGGCGCGTGGTTCGGCCGATGGCAAAGTCTGGCGAAAGCCGGAGGAAACCCAGGTTCTGCTGCGCGGTGGGATACGCATTTCCCGGATCGTGCCGGATGACCAGGCCGTTCACCTGCGGGCGTTGGGGGTCAACGTTCTCAGCAAGCATGGTTCGCTCGTGCAAACCGGTTCCGAGCTGATGACCCTGGGTCCGGGTCCGGGCGGCAGCCGGTCGCTGCGCGCCAGGCGGGTCTTGCAACAGTCCATCGAAAGCATTCGCCAGGGAACCCGCTGGATAGTGTTCCAGAAAAACGATGAGTACCTGTGGAAAAAGGTTCGTCTCCAGGTGGAGGCCTATCTTGCCAAAATACACCGTGAGGGAGCTTTCCCCGCCGGCAAGCAGAGTCAGGCCTGGTTCGTCCTGTGCGGGCCCAAGACCCACAGCGAAATCGATCTCGTGGAAGGCGCACTGAACATCATCGTAGCCCTTGCCCCCGTTCGGCCCGGTCAGTTCCTTGTTTACCGGATCCGTCATCTGATTGGCCGATCGGATGTGACCCGGGTCATCGGCCTGGAACTGGAAAGCATTAATTATCTGAGCGGCTGAACAACCGCAGCCTGCTAGTCCGGAATACCATAGCCACCACCGCCTGGCGTGTCGATAATCAGGATATCGCCGGGTTCGACCTGGAAACTTGCGGTAGCGTCGAGCCGGACTAAATCGCCGTTTGCTTTTTGCAGGCTGTTTCTGCCGGCAGCGGCATCTGCCCCACCCGCCAGGCCGGATGGTGCGGTTTTGCGATGACCGGAAAGTATCGCCGCCGTCATGGGTCGCAAAAACTCCAGGCTGCGATGCGCACCATTGCCGCCACGATACTTCCCATCGCCGCCGGATTTTTCGCGAATCGAAAATTCACGTACCCGCACGGGGAACCTGCTCTCGAGAACTTCAGGATCTGTCAGCCTGGAATTCGTCATGTGGGTGTGGATCGCATCGGTGCCATGAAAACCATCGCCGGCGCCGGACCCACCGCAGATTGTTTCGTAGTATTGCCATCGCGAATCGCCAAAGGTCAGGTTGTTCATCGTTCCCTGTGCGGCTGCCTGCAAATTCAGGGCGCCGTATAGCACGTCGACGATGCACTGGGAGGTTTCCACGTTACCGGCGACCACCGCCGCCGGGTATTCCGGCGCGAGCATACTGCCTGCCGGTATTTTGATCGCCAGCGGTTTCAGGCAGCCCTCGTTGAGCGGGATCTTGTGATCGACGAGGGTTCTGAACACATACAATACAGCCGCGGTACACACCGATGCCGGCGCATTGAAGTTGTTCCCGGCCTGCGGCGAGGTCCCTGCGAAATCGATAATTGCGCTGCGCTTTTTTTTGTCCACGCAGATCGCAACCCGTATCGTCTGCCCGGTATCCATGACCGACGAGTAGCTGCCGTCCTTGAGGTTGCTTATTGCGCGCCGAACGGACTCCTCGGCGTTGTCCTGGACATGCTCCACATAGGCCTGCACGGTGGCCAGTCCATAGTGGTCGATTACGTTGCCGAGTTCCTGCAGGCCACGCCGATTTGCCGCGACCTGTGCCTTGAGGTCCTCGATATTTTGTTGCGGGTTTCGCGCCGGCCATTCGCCGCTGCCTAGCAGATTGAGCAACCGGGCCTCATCGAGTTTCCCGTCCCTGACGATCCTGAGGTTATCCAGCAGCGCGCCTTCCTGTTCGATCCGGGTGCTGTCCGGTGGCATCGAGCCCGGTGTGATGCCGCCGATATCGGCATGATGTGCGCGCGATGCCAGGTAGAAAACAGGCTTTGCACGGTCAAACCAGACCGGCGTGACCACAGTAATATCGGGCAAATGGGTGCCGCCGGCATAGGGCGCATTGAGCGCGAAACTGTCGCCTGGCTGCATCTCCGCCGCGTGCTTTGCGACCACCGTGGCGACACTGGCGCCCATGGACCCCAGGTGTACCGGCATGTGTGGAGCGTTCGCCACCAGCCCGCCCCCTTCATCGAACAAGGCGCAGGAGAAATCCAGCCGCTCCTTGATGTTGACCGAATGCGCCGTGTTACGCAGCACCACACCCATCTGGGTCGCGATATGCATGAACAGGTTGTTAAAGACCTCCAGCATGATCGGGTCTGCGCCGGTGACCGCGCAGCCGTCTGCCGGCTTGACTTTTTCATCGCTCCTTTCCAGTTGAAGATGTCCGTCATCGAGAACGCTGGCTCGCCACCCGGGATCGACCACCGTGGTCGCAGAATCATCGAAAATCACTGCCGGGCCATCGATTGCACAGTCAGCCCCCAGGTCAACGCGGTCGAACCAGTCAGCGGTTTGCCAGCCGCCCGGGCAATAAAAGGGCAACTGCGCGACCGCATCCGGCAACGGTGATGCCGCCAATAACGCTGGCTGGATGTTTTCCGGTTCACCGATGGATTCGACGGCAAGGTTTTCGATGACCACGGCCTGGCCGGAAACCGAAAAGCCGTAGTGCGCGCGATGAGCGCTTGCGAAATCGTTTTTCATCGCGACCGGATCGGACCACGGTACCGTCAATACACTGTCGGAGCCCTGGTAGCGAAGCTGCGCCTGGCATCGGGTTTGCACACTCCTGCCTGCCGCTTGCTGCGCGGCGACTGCTGCGCGTGACTGCCGGGTCAACTGCTCAGCGAGCGGCTGCAGGGCGGCCAGCGATTCCTCGTCGAGAACGGTCGCAACGGTCTGTTGCCGCAGATCGCGGATTTCGGCCAGCCCCATACCCAATGCCGACAACACACCGGCCTGGGGGTGAATCAAAATCCGGCGCATGCCGAGGCTGTCTGCAACCTGGCAGCAAAGTTGCCCGCCGGCGCCGCCAAAGCAATACAGGGCGAACTCCTGGGCGTCGTGACCACGCTGGACGCTGACCGTCTTGATCGCGTTCGCCATATTTTCGACGGCGACAGTCAGGAATCCTTCCGCGACTTCTTCCACGGATTTTTCCCCGCCAGTTCCTGTGCTGATCTGACTGGCGAGTTCAGCGAAGGCCTTGCGGGTCGCGTCGAGATCCAGCGACTGATTGCCGGCAGGGCCAAAGACCATCGGGAAAAATTTTTCGCTCAATCTGCCCAGCAGCAAATTGGCGTCGGTAACGCACAACGGGCCATTCCTGCGGTAACAGGCTGGCCCCGGGTCGGCGCCCGCGGATTCCGGGCCAACCTGAAGTCGATCGTCGCGAAAGCGCAGACGCGATCCGCCGCCGGCGGCGACGGTTTCGATACGCATCATCGGCGCCCGCATTCGTACGCCGGCGACCTCGGTCTCGTAGACTCGTTCATAATCGCCGGCATACAGCGAGACATCGGTAGAAGTGCCACCCATGTCAAAAGCGATCAGCCGGTCGCAACCGGTGGCGGTACCCGCTTTTGCCATGGCCACCACGCCGCCGGCAGGACCCGACAGGATGCTGTTGCGGCCATGAAAGCGATGCGCTTCGGTCAGCCCGCCGTGGCTTTGCATGAACAGCAGGCGCATATCCGGATTCTTTTGGGTTAGCGCATCGTCTATCCGATCCACGTAACGCCTGAGCAGTGGCGTCAGGTAGGCATCGACCACGGTGGTATCGCCGCGTGACACCAGTCTGATCAGCGGCGCAGATTCGTGCGACACCGAGATCTGCGCGAAGCCGATGCGCGCCGCGATCGCCGCGATGGTTTTTTCATGGTCGGGGTAACGGTAACCATGCATCAGCACGATGGCGAGTGCCTTGAGGCCCTGTTCAAAAACCGCTTCGAGTTGTGCCTGAACCTTTTCCTGGTCCAGCGGCATCAGCAGTGTGCCATCGGCCGCCACGCGTTCGGCGATTTCGACGACCCGGCTATAAAGCATGTCGGGTAATACGATTTCCCGGGCAAAAATATCGGGGCGGTTCTGGTAACCGATACGCAGCGCATCGCCAAAGCCTTGCGTAATAATCAGCGCGAGCGGTTCACCCTTGCGCTCCAGCAAGGCGTTGGTCGCGACCGTCGTGCCCATTTTGACCGCGCCTAGCGGATGTGCCCTGAACGCAATGTTTGCAGAGTCATCGAGTACCCGCCGGATACCCTCCAGCGAAGCATCTGCATACCGATCATTTTCGGACAACAATTTTAGCGTCTGGATGCGCCCATCGGGCCTTTGCGCAACTACGTCGGTAAAGGTGCCGCCGCGGTCGATCCAGAATTGCCATTTTTTCTCTTCAGTCATCGATTTTTGAACTACGAAAGACGCTGGTCCGGCCAGAGGCGATCAGGTTAGCACCTGCGCAATACGAATGTGCCGGTTCAGCCTTCGTTCAGCTTTCGCAGCTTAAATTCAGATTATTCATGAAAGACACAGGAGATTCCGACATGTTCAGCCCATCACGCGACAATCTGTATTTTGGAAAAGAGACCCAAGAGAAGGATTTGTTATACTGATCAGCCCAAATATGCCGGGAGAAAAATCATGAACAGAATTGTGTCAGGCGTATCTGTTCTTTCTGTGGCGGTCATTTTAGTTGGCTGTACGGCGAGCTCACATGTACAGGATGTTCGCGCTGATAATGCGACTCGCCTTACCGTCGGGACGGTACAAAGAGAAATCCGGATTGGTATGTCGGCTACTAATGTCGCCGAGGCTTTGGGTTCGCCGAATATCGTGACTACCGATGGGGATCGCCAGGAAACCTGGATCTACGACAAGATATCGAGCGAAGTCGCTTATTCCAGAAGCAGCGGCACGGTCGTCGGCCTGATTTTCGGTAATAGCGCTGCGGGCCTGGGTGCTGGCAGCAAGTCGGCGGGTGCCACAGCGTCATCCCAACGCACACTTACCGTGATCATAAAGTTTGATGGCGACAATTTGGTTCGCGACTTTTCATACCACACTTCGCGCTTTTAGTACGGCGCCAGTCCCTTGATTTTTGCCGATAGCTGGGCCAAGAGTAGGGCCAATAGCAGGTTCGTGCTCCCGGCCTTTGGTCTGCTGGCCGTCCTTTTCCTGACTGCTTGTGCAGCAAAAGGAATGCCGGAGGGCGCGCTGAGGTTGCAGGAGAGCACACTGGACCTGAGAAACATCCAGACGAGAACATTTTCCGCTGATTCCGAAATAGAGATCCTGGCCGCGTCTATCGCGGTGTTGCAGGATATGGAATATAGTATAGATGAAATCGAACGGCCGCTCGGCGTATTGAGCGCCTCCAAACTCGTTGACGCCGATTCATCCAGTCAAAAGACCGGTTTGTTTTTTCTCGACCTATTGTGCGCGATGACAGGTAGCAGCGAATGTGATTCGTCGACTTATGCCGATGACTCGCAAAAAATAATGCTCACAATGGTGGTGACTCCCAGTCTTGCCAATGAAAACGACTTCGTTACGCGGGTGACGCTCCAGCGCGTCGTTTTTGATAAGCAGTCCCGGGTGAACCTCAGGGAAAAAATTGTCGATCCGGAAATCTACCAACAAATTTTTGACAACCTTTCAAAATCGCTCTTTTTGCAGGCAAACGAATGACAATCACTTTCAGGCCATACATGTTGACGCTGGTTTCCTTACTCGCAGCCGGGTGCGCTACTGTCCCGCCGGACGTCATTGGTAGCGGCACCCAGCTCGAAATCCGGCAAATGCAGACCAGGGAGTACGATACCCTGGACAAGCAAATGACCATGCGTTCGGTCATTTCGACGCTTCAGGATCTGGGTTTTCTCATCGATAAGGCGGATTTGAGTCTGGGAACGATAACCGCTACCCGCCTGCATCAATACGAGATGCGAATGACGATCACGGTCAGGGAAAAGGGGGAAAGTCGGGTCGCCGTTCGAGTTAGTGCCCGCATCGGGGAGAAAAATGTGGCCAATCCGAAAACCTATCAAGATTTTTTTGTGGCTTTGGACAAGGCGATGTTCCTAACTCTTCACAAGGTTGACTGAGGCTCTACTATATTGAATGTCCGCTTGCGGCCGAGGCTGTGTGAAAACCCGAATTCGAAAAAGATGGTGGTAAAGCCTTACCGAATACACTCGCTTCAAGCTCCAATTTGGGCTGTCAGATCGTTGTCTGATCGCTGCACATTATCAAAGTGAAGCGCTGTCCCATCGGTCGCCAAAACTGATGATTTTTCACACAGCCTCGGCCACAAGCGGACACAACTGCTCATATTCTGTTCAGCAATTTGGAAACAGAATCTCTTAAGTGAAAACTGTATGAAGTTGACGTACTACTGCCGTACAGATTTCCTCCTTTCGTCGGATTTCATTGTCAATGACGAAAGTTTAAAGTGAAATGCGCTTTTGCTCAGGGGAGAAACATAATGAGAAAGCTTGCCATTTTGATCGCGTCGCTTCTGCCTGTTATTGCGTTCGCACAAAACGTCGGGAAAGAAGCGGAAGGCGTTGTCGACCACCAGGAATTGCGATCCGGGAGCGGCGGTGTTGTGTACTTGGCCGGGAGCGACGAACCCTACACTGGCTTGGTTCGAGACTTCTATCCAAACGGTCAGCGAGAATCAGAATCGAGCTACGTCGATGGCAAGCAGGACGGCATCGACACCGAGTGGTACGACGACGGACAGAAGAAGGCCAAAAGAACCTGGGCGCTCGGCCAAAGAGTGCATGAGATTCTATGGTGGGAAAACGGGCAGAAAAGGCACGAATCGAAATACGTCGACGGCAAACTCCATGGCGGTACATCATGGTTTGAAGATGGAAACAAGAGAAAAGAAGACGTCTGGGTCGGCGGGCAAAAGAAGTCACGGACCGAATGGCACGAGAATGGAAACAAGAAATCAGAAGAATTCTACGTTGCTGGCAAAAAAGATGGCCAGTTTACGGCGTGGTACGAGAACGGACAGATGCAGGCTCAGGTTCCATTCTCCGAAGGTGCTCCGCATGGCAACGTGACCACGTGGGATCCAGAGGGGCGCAAGAGACTTGTAGAGAACTACGTGCACGGCAAAAAGGATGGCGTGAGAATTGAATGGCACGAGAATGGACAGATGAGGACCGAAGAGTTGTATCGTGCCGGTCAAAGGAAAGTCCTAAAAAGATGGGATGTGCATGGAAAACTCCTCATGAGCTGGCCTGAAGAGAATGCGCAAGATGATACATCTGCAAACGACAACGCTGTGCGCATGGAACAACTGAAGAAACGCGGCGGATGATTCTACGAAAAAGGCTCTGACGCCCCATATTCGGGAGCCGTGAAGGACTACTATCCGAATGGAAACAAGAAAAGTTCGTTAACCCTGGTTGATGGAAAACCGGTGGGACGCCAGTTCATGTGGCACGCCAGCGGGACCATAGAAGGCGAAGCGGAGTTCGATACTGATGGTACTGGCTACGGGAAAGAGTGGTACGAAGACGGACAATTGAAAAGAGAATCGCAATTTCGCAACGGAAAGGCCCACGGGCGAGAGACAACCTGGCATCCGAACGGACAGAAGAAGTCCGAAGAGACCCACTTTAGAAACGGATGGCCGACAACCGGTACGGCTACGACATGGCACGAAAACGGGCAAATGAAGTATCAAGAGACGTGGGGTGGTGGATCGATGAGAGAAAAGAAGTGTTGGGACGAGGAAGGAACCGAAATAGATGGATCTTGCCGACGATAATCGAATTGGATGAACGGCCGCTTCGGGTTGCGACCGCAGTCGTATGCGGACGTCGCGCTGGCGTTCTCGACAGTGAATCGCATTTTCTGATTTAGTATATTACCGCCGAGCCACATTTTTTCGCATAGTTCGTTTCGGCAAACGGCATTCGCAAACTGGATTTCTTATGGATCGCAACCTGGCCGTGATTCTGACCCTGGTTTTGTACCAGGTGGTGATGCTGGCGATCGGATTCTGGGCGATTCGCCGTACACGCGATACCGAGGATTTCTTTCTCGGCGGACGCAAGCTGGGGCCGGTGGTTGCGGCGATCAGCGCATCGGCCAGTTCTTCGTCTGCCTGGACCTTGCTGGGGGTAAGCGGGGCGGCCTATCTTTGGGGTGTATCGGCGGTCTGGCTGTTCCCGGCGACCTTGATGGGTTTTTTGATCAACTGGGGCCTGGTCGCGCCGCGGCTCGAGAGGCTGGCCCGAGAAAGTGGCGTCCTGACCTTGTCGGAACTGGTTGCCGGCAATCCGCTGGATCCGGGATTCAAAAGAAACATCCGGCTGTGCAGCCTGATTATTCTCTTTTCCTTTTTGTTTTATGTGGCCGCCCAGTTCCAGGCCGCCGGCGATGCGTTTTCCAATACCTTCGGTTGGTCGGCAAGAATCAGCCTGTTGGTGGGGGCTGGAATCATTCTCACTTACACGCTGCTCGGTGGTTTCTGGGCAGTCAGCGTCACCGATACCTTGCAGGGCCTGATGATGGCTGGTAGTGCCGCGTTGATCCCGGTGGTTGCGGTAATCGCCGTGGGCGGGCCGGTCCAGGTATGGCATGGCCTGCAAGAGTTGGGGCCACCGCTGGCCAGCCTGGGCGGCAGTTATGGCTGGTTCCTCGGCTTGTTCTTCGTCCTTGGCACGCTGGGAATCGGCATGGGCTACCCGGGGCAGCCGCACGTGGTCAATCGTTTCATGGCGATGCGTTCGGCAAAGGAGATTCCGCAGGCACGCGCCATCGCAATCGGCTGGGCCTTGCTGGTTTACTCGGGCATGTTGGTTTTGGGCTGGTCCGGCAGGGTCTTGTTCGGCGGTCTGGACGCTCACGAACAGATCTTTTTCGAAGTGGCAAACCAGCTGCTCCCGCCGGTGCTGGCGGGCGTCATGATCGCCGCGGTGCTGTCGGCCATCATGTCTACCGCCGACAGTCAGCTGCTGGTGGCGTCGTCATCGGTAGCCTATGACTGGCAGCTGGCAGAGCGCGGGCGCAAATCGTCGATACTCTATGCCAGGCTGGTCGTTATTCTGCTTGCCATCCTGTCTGTCATGCTGGCGATGTTCGCGCCCGAGGCGATTTTTTCGCGGGTGCTGTTCGCCTTTCATGCGCTGGGTTCATCTTTTGGGCCGATCCTGCTGATCAGGATATTCAAGGGTCAGGTCGCCTCGAATGCCGTGTATCAGAGCCTGTTGGCAGGCGTTGGGCTGACAATATTGTTGAACTGGCTGCCCGATACGCCGGGCGACTTTGCCGAGCGGCTGTTGCCGTTCGGGGTCGCGTTCTTCCTGGCCTGGCGTGGCCTGCCGGCCGAGCAGGGGTCGTCGGGCGCCTTGGCATCCATGACTTTCCCCGAAGATCGCGATTACGACTGAGCTGCATCCTTGCAATCAGGGCTGGTCACAACGCTGTCTTTCCGTTTGAATAGTTCTGGAGTATCTGTACGAGTCTGAAATCATGAGCCTTGAGAAAAAGCTCCGTACCCTGATCGCCCTGGCGATGATCGTGCTGGCTGTGGTGGGCGTGGCCGCCGTTCTTTATTTGACCGGCATACTGCTGGACGTGTCAGCACATCTGGCGGCGGCGCCGGCCTTTCTCAGATACCTGTACTGGGGCGTCTTAGTGATGGGTGTGCTGGCAATAGCCTGGAGTATTTATCGCCTGCTCAGGCCCGGCCACAAAGCAGAAACCGGGCAGATTTCTTTGCCGGATCAGATGGACGCCGCCGGTATGGCTGCACGGCTCGATGATGCCGAGGCGATCGGTATCGATGTCACGGAGGCGCGACGGGAATTAGAGCGGCTTGCCCGGGGCAACGTGGCTGGAACCCTGGCTTTGGCGCTGGTCGGCAACGTCAGCGCGGGGAAAAGCAGCCTGATCAAGGCGCTGATACCCGGCGCGGATCCGGTGATCGATGTCAGTGGAGGCTCGACGCGTAGCGTCAATCGTTACCAGTGGCGGGCGGATTCGGGCGATGTGCTGGAACTGGTGGACCTGCCCGGGCTGAACGAGGTTGCGGGGACGCTTGAGCAAATTACGCTCGACGAGGCCTTGCGCAGTCACCTGATCGTCTTCGTCTGTGAAGGTGATCTGAGCCGTGACGAATACCAGGCGCTGGCGCAACTGCTGGCGCTGGAGAAACCATTGCTAGTAGCGATCAACAAAAAAGATCGCTTCAGCGAAGGTGAACTCGCCGGGATCCGTACACGCTTGCGTGAGCGTGTCGGTTTGGAGCATGTACCGGTGGTTGCGATCAGTGCGGGTGGTTCGGAGATTGTCATGCGCGTCGATGCTGACGGCGAGCAGCGGCAAACGCAAAGGACGCGGGCAACCGAAATCGATGAATTGCTGGGCGCGCTCGAGCGTTTGCTCGATGGATCGCCCGAGGCATTGCGGCAACTGCGTGACCGCGCAGTATTTTTCCTGGTCGAGAGCCGCTTGCAAAAAGCCAGGAGCGCACACCTCGATGAAGCAGGCGCCGATCTGGTCAAAACCTATACGCGGCGTGCGGTGATCGGAGCGCTGGCGGCGGTCAGCCCGGGCACCGATATCCTGATCCAGGGTTACCTGGGTGCCGGCATGGTCAAAGCCCTGTGCAAATTACATGGAGTTTCGGCCCGGCAACTGGATATCGACAACTTCCTGAACTTCAGTCAGCGCCATATCGGCCGCACCTTTCCGTTGATGCTGGCGGTTGCCGGCAACGGTCTGAAGGCCTTTCCCGGCGTCGGTACGCTGACCGGTGGCCTGGTACACGCAGTCGCCTATGGAATGATTTTCGATTCGCTGGGCCATAGCCTGCGGCAGACGCTGGAACAACGCAGCGAGTTTTTGCCAGGCATGGCCGCGGCAGGTTTTAAGGAGAAACTGGGTGAAAATCTGGAGTCGCGTAGCGGAGCACTTGCCAAGATGGCTGTCGAGACGATCCGGGAAGGACTTGTCGGCCAGCCAAACGGAGACCGCGAACGAGAAGATCGACCAGGGTGAGGATCATCTCGCCCTGGCTCGGGCCAGCCTGGAGGAATTGATCGCCGATCCGCGTTTAGCGGGCAGCGTGCGGACATCGCTGAACGCGGATTACCAGGAATTGGCAGCGATGATCGATAAGCTCGAACACGGCCACTTGCATATTGCTGCATTTGGACGGGTCAGCACCGGGAAGTCTTCGTTGTTAAATGCCTTGCTCGGCGAGCAGCGGTTTGCGGTAAGCGCCTTGCATGGTGAGACGCGATCGCGGTCAGTGGCTCAATGGCAACAGGAGGAAAGCCAGGGGGTGTTCCTGATTGATACGCCCGGTATCAACGAAGTAGAGGGCGAGGAACGGGAAAAGCTGGCGACCGAAGTCGCAGGTCGGGCCGATCTCGTTTTGTTCGTTACCGACGGTGACATGACGGACAGCGAATTGCAGGGTCTGCGCGAAATTGCGGCGATGGACAGGCCGATATTACTGGTGCTGAACAAGGCGGATCGCTACGGACCCGATGAACGCGTCCGTCTCAGGCAGTCACTCATCCGTCATGCCGCCGGTTTGATCGCGGAAGAGAATATCGTGCTGTGCTCGGCTGCACCGGCCCCGATGATGTTCCTGGTCTCCGGCGAGGATGGCGTGGAACGCGAAGAACGCCGCCCGCAGGAAGCGGATTTGAACGAACTGAAAGAGCGGCTATGGGAAATTCTGGAAGCTGAAGGCAAGACGCTGGCCGCGGTAAACGCCGGCCTGTTTGCCGCGCAACTGAGCGATCGGCTCGGGCAAAAAATCTTGCGGGTCAGGCGGCATCTGGCCGATCGGCTGATCAAGATCTATTGCATTGGCAAGGGCGTCGCGGTAGGGGTCAACCCGGTTCCGGTTGCGGATCTGCTGGCAGCCGCTTTCGTCGATTTTGGCATGGTGATTCACTTGTCGCGGTTGTATGGCTTGCCCCTTGGCAGCAGCGAGGCGGGCAAGCTGGTCAAGGTCATCATGGCTCAATTGGCCGCGTTGATGGGGACGGTCTGGGCGGTAAATTTTATATCCAGCGCGCTCAAAGTTGGCACCGCGGGTTTGTCCACGCTGGTAACCGCCGGAGCGCAGGGCGCGGTGGCTTATTACAGTACCTACGTGGTTGGCCGGGTCGCTGAGGAATACCTGGCGCAAGGCTGTTCCTGGGGTAGCGGTGGCCCGAAACAGGTCGTGCAGCAAATACTCGAAAGCCTGGATCGTGAGTCCATTATGGCCCAGGGCCGGGAGCAGGTATTGGCTCGCCTGAAACGAGTGCAACGAGCTTGAGTGCAGCCGGTAAAAAAAGAGTTCAGCGGATTCGCGATGTTGTCGCGCGCATACCGCTTGGGAAAGTCGCCAGTTATGGCATGGTTGCGGATTTGGCCGGCTATCCGCGGCATGCGCGCTTTGTGGGCAGGGCGCTCGGCGAGTCATCCGATGGGCGAAGTGTGCCCTGGCACCGGGTGATCAATGCGCAGGGACGAATAGCGTTTCCACGGGACAGCGAATGTTTTGCCGAGCAGAGTCAGCGGCTGTCGAGAGAGGGTGTGACCGTGGTGGCGGGCAGCGTCGATATGACCGAGTTTAGCTGGCAACCCAGTCTGGACGAGATGCTTTGGGGGCCGGATCCGGTCGCTTTCTGAGGTAGGCGCCTCGCCGCGTCCGTGCTATTTTGACGCCCGCGTTCTGGAAAGGAAAGCAATGAAAATCTGGTTTTCACATGGCCAGGATGGGTCGCCGACCGGCGACAAGATCCAGATGCTGGCGAAGATCGCCGCCGACCGGGGCTGGCAATACGATTCCATCGATTATCGCGGGATGGAAGATCCCCGGGATCGAGTCGATAAGCTGCTGGTTGAATTACGCCAGGCTGGTGGGCCGGTTACCCTGGTCGGTTCCAGCCTGGGCGGCCATGTTGCGGCAACCGCCAGCATGGATGTCGAATGCCTGGGGTTGTTCTTATTGGCGCCCGCTTTTTATTACCCGGGTTACGAGGAACATACACCGGTGCCCGATGCCAGGCATATCGAGATCATCCATGGCTGGAACGACGACGTCATACCGGTCGATAACAGTGTGCGCTGGGCACGCGAGCATGCGGCGGTGCTGCACATCGTCAACGGCGGTCACCGGTTCGAAGAGAACATGCAGGAACTGACGATGCTGTTTACCGCCTTCTTGCAGAAAATCGAAGGGCTGGCCGGTTCAACGCCGTAGGCGAATCGCCCGATCGGCGATTCTGTCGATCAACCCGGGTGCGATCAGCTTCAGCCAGCGACCCATTTTTCCGCGCGCCGAAGTAATCAGCAAGCGCTGTCGTTTCCGCATCGCGCCGGCGATCAGGGCGGCACAATCCTCGGTGCTCATGATGCGTGCCTCCTGCATGGGTGTTTCACCCATGATTTCGCCGTCACCTTTGATGGCGCGGCGGTGAATCTGGCTGACCACGAAATCAGGTGCGATGATGCTGACGCCAACGCCGGTGCCGCGAAGTTCGATGCGCAACGATTCGAAAAACCCGACCATCGCATGTTTGCTCGCCGCGTATCCCGTTCGGCTGGGGACGCCGGTCAGCCCGGCCAGGCTGGCGACGGCGACGATAAGGCCCCGACTCTCGAGCAGGTGAGGCAAGGCAAAATGCGTGCAATAAACGGCGCCCAGGTAATTGATGTCCATGAGTTCCCGGAAAACCAGCAGATCGCTGACTTCGCTGAATTCTGCCCACATCGTCGCACCGGCGTTGTTGACCAGGATATCGATCCGGCCGAATCGGTCGATGCTGTTTTTAACCAGCGATTCACAGTCTGCTTTGCCGGTGACGTCGCATCTGCACACCAGCGTAGTTGCCCCGGCGGCCGCACATTCCCTGGCCAGGCTTTCGAGTCGCTCACGATTTCTCGCCGCGAGGACCAGCCGCGGACCCTGCGGAGCCAGTTCCAGTGCAAGAGCCCGCCCGATACCTTCGGATGCACCGGTTATAATAATGGTCTTGTTATTAAAATCCGGCATGGATGGTGGGACGGGTTTGAATTGGGAGCACAAAGATTAGCACGATAAGTGAAAGTGAAACGCGGAGGATGAAATGATCAGAAAAATTAGTTTGGTTTTGAGCCTGGCTGTCCCGATGATGGCTTGCGGGAGTGCGGAAAAAGACGCTGCCGAGGACAATAACGAAGAAGCTGCGACGGCCGAGGAAATCTTTAGCGAGAAAACCGTGTTTGACCCGATGGTCGATGCGATAGAAAAGGCCGAGGCTGTCCAGGAGACTGTCGACAAACAAAAGGAGCAATGGGACAAAATACTCGAAGAGGCAGAAAATGGCGATGGCGAAACCTGATCGCTTTGCTGGGGACATCGATTCTCAGAGTCGTTGTTGAGGCTTGCTGAATGCAAAGAATCCCCGAACCGGAGTTAATGAACGAGCCTGAACAGGCACGCGCCTACGCCGAAGCGGATTTCGACGAGGCTAATACCTTGTTCGTCGATCTGTTTACCAGCCGGTTTCCGGATTTTCATCGCGGTCGCCTGCTCGACCTGGGTTGCGGCCCGGCAGACATCAGTTTGCGTCTGGCGGCGGCATTGCCCGGGTTGCTTGTCGATGGAGTCGATGGCGCCGGAGAAATGTTGAAATTTGGCCGTGAACGGCTGGCGCTGGACCCGGCGCTGGCGTCCAGGGTCACGCTGATCGAGGGCATTATCCCGGGAGTTGAATTGCCGGCCAGCCAGTATGGGGCGCTGATCAGTAACAGCCTTTTGCACCATCTGCACCAACCCGATGTGCTTTGGCAAATGGTTTGCGGGCTTGCGGCACCGGGTGCGATTGTGATGATCATGGATTTGTTCAGGCCGCCAGACTGCGATCGTGCGGCGTCGCTCGTTCAATGTTACGCGCACGATGCGCCACCGATCCTGCAGGAGGATTTTTATAACTCGTTGCTGGCCGCCTTTACGCCAAACGAAGTCATGGAACAGTTGGCCCGGAATGATCTCGAATCATTGCAGGTCGAAACGGTTTCCGATCGACACCTGCTGATCAGCGGGCGGCTCGGCTAAAGGATTCGGGCGATGAGCCTGTCCGCAGTCAGTCGGTTTTTTCTTTACCTGAGGAGGAAAATTCAGCGTCTTATCCTGCGTTGTAAGGTTGTGCCCGACGATCTGGCCGAGCTTCAACTGCGCACGGATATTCCGGTTTGTTATGTGCTCGAATACAGCGGTCGCGGAAACCGGATGGCGTTGGACGAGGCTTGCCGGCGGCACGGGCTACCCGATGCTGAAAATGGTCTGGAATTGACGGATGTAACAGAACGCCGGGCGATTTTTTATCTGAAGCATTACCACGGTTGGTACCGGCGCAGGAGTCTGCATATTTCGGACCGTCTACGGCGGCTGGTCGAGGCGGCGTCGAAAAACCCGGATATGGAAATACAGATTGTACCCGCGGCAATTTTCTGGGGACGCGCGCCGGAACAGCGCTCGGGCCTGAAGCTGCTGTTCAGCGAGCAGTGGAAAGAAGGCGGGCGCTGGCGGCGCCTGATGCAGGTCCTGTTGCAAGGCAGGGAAACGATGGTCCATTTTTCCGCCCCGTTGTCGCTGCGCGACATTGTGGACGAGGGACTGGGTCCAAAAAAAGCAGAAAGAAAAATTGCAAGAATTTTGCGCGTGCATTTTCGTCGCCAGCGAGCTGCGACCATCGGGCCCGATCTTTCTCATCGCAGGAACCTGCTCAAAAGCATACTGCGCACCAGCGAAGTGCAGGCGGCGATTCAGAAAGAGGTTTCGTCAAACCAGATGTCGGAGAAGCGGGCCAGGGCCAAGGCTCGCTCCTATCTGAAAGAAATTTCCGCGGATTATTCCTATCCGGTGGTCAGGTTTCTGGCCATCGTTCTGAGCAAGGTCTGGAACCGTCTGTATGATGGCGTAGATCTTGCCAATGTCGATAATCTAAGGCAGATCGCGCCAAACTACGAACTGGTTTATGTCCCCTGTCACCGCAGCCATATTGACTATTTGCTGCTTTCCTATGTGATTTACAACCAGGGTCTGATGGTTCCCCATGTCGCTGCCGGCAAGAATCTCGATCTGCCGATAATCGGATCGATTCTGCGTAGCGGGGGCGCTTTTTTTCTTCGCCGCAGCTTCAAAGGCAAGCGGCTTTACTCTGTGGTATTCGAATCTTATCTGTCCGCGATTATAGCGCGTGGTTATTCGATCGAGTATTTTGTCGAGGGCGGGCGCAGCCGTACCGGGCGCCTGCTAAAAGCGAAGCCTGGCATGCTCGCGATGACGGTGCGCAGTTTTTTGAAGGACAGCACGCGGCCGATCGCTTTTGTACCTGTTTATTTTGGCTACGAAAAGCTGATCGAGGGCCAGGCTTTTATTCGTGAACTGCGCGGCGGGACAAAAAGCAAGGAAAGTTTTTTTGGTTTCCTGCGATATTTGCCGTCACTGCGCAACAGCTTTGGCAAGGTAGCCGTTAACTTCGGTCAGCCTTTGATTTTGCACGAGTTGCTGGATGAAATGCGCGAGGACTGGCGGAGCGATGAGGGCAGTCCGCAGTGGTTACCGCAGTTGGTCTCCGAGTTGGGTGACCGGATCATGCTGCGGATCAACGAAGCGGCCTCGGTTAGTCCCGCGGCGTTGCTGAGCATGGTTCTGCTAAGCACGCCACGGCAGGCCATGCTGGAAAGCGATCTCAGGGAGCAACTGGAGATGCTGGTTCAGTTGTTGTCGGCCGCGCCATACTCGCCGTGGATGTCGGTCACTCAAAAAACCGCGGACGAAATAATTGCCCATGGCGAAGCACTCGCTATCGTAAGCCGCGAAGAAAGAGAGCTCGGTGCGGTAGTCCGCATGAGAAACCGCAACGCGGTACTGATGACTTACGTCCGTAATAGCATCCAGCACCTGTTTATCCTGCCATCGCTGGTCGCCGCCTGTTTTACCAATCGCCCGCAACTTAGCGAGGCGGAGTTGGTAAGGCTTTGCGGGCTGGTTTATCCGTATCTCCAGGAGGAGCTGTTTTTACGCTGGCGGGTAGACGAACTCGCAGTAGAGGTTCCGAAAGTATTGCGAACCATGCGTGACCTTGGCCTGGTCAGAGAGGACGATGCGCGTGGCGTTTTTCGCCGCCCGGATACGGGCGCCCCACAGGCGGCGCAAATCAACTTCCTGGCGCGGACATCGTCACAAGCGCTGGAACGATTTTATATGGCGATCGCCGTGCTTCTCAGCCGCGGGAGCGGGCAGATAAACGCGGTGGAACTGGAGGAGGCGAGTCGCCGGGTCGCCCAGCATATGGCGTTGTTATATGAACTGGATTCACCCGATTATTTCGATCGCTCGTTGTTCAGGAGTTTCGTCTCCAGGATGCTGGCGAAAAAATTTCTGCGCGAAAATTCAGATGGCATGCTGGTTTTCGATGAGGCGCTTGAGAAGGTTGATCAGGACGCGCGCCTGGTACTCGGCGAACAGGTCAGGCTGAGCATCATGCAACTGGCGAGCCGATTACCCGACAAACAGCAGTCAAATGCCGCTAAATGATCATGCTGCAGTGCAGCGCGCAGCCCGCGCCGAATGCACTGCCGATCTTGCGCTTGTAATGGCAACGATCCACACAGGGCGCGCAGGCCGGGTCATCTGTCCCATCTGGCTGCATGGCGGACCAGGGACCGGGATTCATCAAAATCGGGGAAAATCATAAACCTAACGACGATGATGCCGGCCTGGCCAGGCGACCGGGCGATCTCGCCTTGCAATTCTGTGCCTACCGACGCGAAAAACCCCAAAGGACGGGAGCCCGGGCTTTAGCTGACTTGCCGCCGAAGGCATAAACAGGCAGGATTCGTCTTGAAAAACACAGGCTTGCAAGGGGAAACCGCGCTGGATTTTCATCTGAAGGCGCTTTGCCGTTGCAAAAATCGACGAGCGAAAATAACAGCCTGATAACAATCATGCGAGCACATCATCCGGGGAAGCAAATGAAAACCATACCCACAGACCGGCGCCGTCAGTCGGCACCGTTACCAGGCGCGATTCTCTCTGTTTTGTGCCTGTCAGTATTGCTTGTGCCAGCGGCCTGGCCGGTTGAATTTGGCGATTCAACCGATGGCTTGTACGGCAGCTGGGATACCACCATTTCCTATGGACAAACCTGGCGGGTGCAAAGCCCGGATTTGGAACTGATTGGCCTGGCAAATGGCGGTACGGCGCTGTCATTGAATCACGATGACGGTACGCTGAACTACGACACCGGGACGATCAGCCGAGTATTCAAACTCACCACCGAGATTGAAGCAAACTACAAGAATTTCGGATTTTTTGTCCGTGGTTTTGCTTTTTATGATGAGTGGAACGAAGAACAAGACAGGCTGCGCACGCCTTTGGGCTTACAGGGAAATGACCTGGTCAGCAGCGATTTCAGAGTCCTTGACCTGTATCTGTCGGCCAAGTTTGATCTCGGTTCGATGCCAGGCGAACTGCGGGTCGGCAGCCAGGTGCTGAACTGGGGCGAGAGTACCTTTTTCCCGGGCGGCATTAATGTTATCAGCCACTTCGATGTCTCGCGTCTGCGTACGCCCGGTGCGGAGCTCCGTGAAGCCTTGATCCCTCAGGATCTCGCGTGGTTATCGCTGGGCACATCGGAAAACACGAGTCTCGAGCTGTTCTACCAGTTCGAGTGGGACGATACGAAACCGGACCCGGTTGGATCCGCGTTCAGCACCAATGACTTTGCGGTCGGCGATGGCCAACAGGTGATGCTGGGATTCGGCATCTGGAGCGACCTGGGTACGGATTTCTCGCAGTTCAATGGCGGCACTATCGATAACTTCAACTTTGTCAGCCGCTTGCCCGATCGCAACGCGAAAGACAGCGGCCAGTTTGGCGCTCGCTTTACCTGGTACCTGGACGGCTTGTTCGATGGCACCGAGTTCGGCCTTTATTACATCAACTATCACAGTCGCCTGCCCTATGTGAACGGTGTTACCGGATCACAGGTGGGACTGGGCAACGGTATCGGTGCCGGAACGGCTGTGGGCGGGGCTGCGCAGGCGATCGCGTCCGGGCTGCCATTGAATACAGCGATCGCGGTTGGCACCCAGGCTGGGCTCAGCGCTTCCGCTGCAGCGGGCGGCAATCTTGATGCTGCGTCCGCGCTCCAGGCCGCGACCATCGGTGCGAATGCCGCTTTGCAGGGTGTCGATGCGTTGGCGCTGGCCAATGCCTTTGGTACTCACTATTACGCAGAAACGGCAGGCTACTTCGTCAATTTCCCCGAAGATATCGAGGTGTTCGGGGTGAGTTTCAATACCCAGATATTCGGTATTGCGGTGCAGGGCGAGGTGGCTTATCGCGACAAGCATCCGCTGCTGGTTGACGACGTGGAGCTTCTGTTTGCGGCCCTGTCCCCGCTGAACGCGGCACTGGGTGCGTTCGGCCAACTGGGACCATTCGGCGTTAACCAGGAAATTATTGGTGGCCGTGAGTTCAAGACCACTCAGTTTGATTTGACGCTGACCAAGGTTTTCGGCCCGACGCTGGGGGCCTCGCAGGCCGTACTGTTGTGGGAGGGCGGCTTGTTCAGGGTTAGCGATATGCCGGACCAGGGCAGTGGCGGACCCAACGGGCTTGGCTTGCGTCTGAATGGTCCGGGTACCGATATAAGCGGAAACGCATTGCTGTCATCGGCGCATTTTGGGCTGGTCGAAACGCCCGATCATTTCGCATCGGCCTCGTCCTGGGGTTACCGTTTGGTCGGACGGCTGGATTATGACAGCCTGATCGGACCGTGGAATGTTGCGCCGCGCTTTGCGTGGGCGGACGACGTAAACGGTGTGTCACCGGGACCGGGCGGGCTGTTTGTCGAGGGCCGCCAGGCGTTCACGTTCGGCGTCTCGGCGACCTATCAAAACACCTGGGTGATTGACCTGTCTTATACAGAGTTCAAGGGCGCAGGCCAGTACAACCTGATCAATGACCGTGACTTTATCTCTTTTAGCGTCAAAACCTCGTTCTGAGTCGCTGAACCTGGCAATCGGAGTCAAAAAAATGATGAAAAAACTACTAATTGGCGCAGGTACAGCCGCTGTTTTGAGCCTGGCCGCCGCCAGCATCCATGCCGAAGCGACAGCGGAACAGGTGGCCTCGCTGGGTGGAGACACCTATACGCCCTTTGGCGCGATCAGAGCCGGTAATGCCGACGGCTCGATCCCGGAATGGACCGGTGGCCTGGCATCGGCGGCAGAAGCCGGGTTCCCGGAATTCAAAACCGGCGGGCATCACCCCGATCCTTATGCGAACGACGAAGTGCTCTACACGATCAACGCACAAAACATGGGCCAGTACGCGGATCAGATGACCGAAGGCCAGAAAGCGATGATGCGGACCTACCCGGATACTTTTTTCCTGAATGTGTATCCGACCCGAAGGAGTGCGGCCTTTCCGCAGCGTATTTACGACGCGACCAAACTGACCGCGGCAAGCGCGCAACTGATTCCGAGTGGCAACGGCGTGACCGGCTCGGTTATCGGCATACCGTTTCCGTTCCCGAACAACGGGCTTGAGGCGATCTGGAATCATGTGCTGCGTTATCGCGCGGAAAAGGCGTACCGGACGATCGGGCAGGCGGCGGTAACCTCCGGCGGTAAATACACCATGGTCAAGTTTGCCGACCAGTACATCGCCAATTACAGCCTCGTCGGCATGACTGAAGAGAAGCTGGATAACGTGGTTATTTACTTCATGCAGAAAATCAGTTCGCCGCCGCGGCTGGCCGGGCAGGTTTTGTTGGTGCACGAAACCATGGATCAGGATCGTGAGCCTCGGCGCGCGTGGTTGTACAACCCGGGGCAACGTCGGGTCAGGCGGGCGCCGAATGTGGCGTTCGACAGCCCGCGTACGGCATCTGACGGTCTTTCGACCAGTGACCAATTCGATATGTACAACGGCAGTCCCGAACGTTACGACTGGACGCTGGTTGGCAAGAAAGAAATGCTGGTTCCGTATAATTCCTACAAGATCCACAGCAAGGATCTGAAATACACGGATGTTCTTCATGCCGGTCACGTCAACCCGGAACATGCCCGCTACGAGAAGCACCGCGTGTGGGTAGTCGATGCTGTCGTCAAATCTGGCTCGCGGCATATTTACAAACGGCGCACTTTCTATATAGACGAAGATTCCTGGCAGGTTATGGCGGTGGACTGCTATGACAACCGCGACCAGATCTGGCGGGTCCAGGAAGGGCATTCGATCAATTACTACGATCAACCGTCGTTCTGGACGACCCTGGAACTCACGATCGATTTGCAATCCAAGCGCTACCTGGCGATTGGATTGAACAATGAGGAGCCGAATACCTATATTTTCGGTGCGGACCTCAAGCAAAGCGATTTCTCCATCAGCGCATTGCGCCGGGCAGGTACCCGCTAGCGGCTTTTTCGGGGCAGCTTCGGCTGCCCCTGTCCGCTCGCCGCGCATGAAATCAATACTGTTCACGTTTACGACCGCGGTTGGCGCCTGCCTTTGTGCGTTTGCTGTTGCGCTTGCCCAGGATGAGCCGGCTTTTGGCGACCGCTGGTCCGCGCCGGCCAGGCTGGCCAGCCAGGATTTACTGCTTGCCATCGATGGCGTCTCCGGGGGGCTGGTTGTTGCCGGGGCGCGTGGCCATATATTGTTTAGCGGCGACCAGGGCGTATCCTGGAGGCAATCCAGCGTTCCGACACGTGCCACGCTGACCGGTGTTGATTTTGTGACGCTCGATATCGGCTGGGCTGTCGGCCATGACTCCATCATTTTGCATACCGACGACGGCGGTGAAACCTGGGCTATACAAAATCACGATCCCGCTGCCGAAACACCCTTTCTCGATGTTTGGTTTGCCGATGAGCAGAACGGGATTGCCATTGGGGCATATGGCCTGATGCTGGAAACAAGCGATGCCGGGACAACCTGGGAACAGGTGGCGTTTGAGCCCGTCACGCCAGCCGCGGTGACCGATGAAGCAGAAGCAGAGGACGCCTGGTGGGAATCGGAGATGGGTGGGGATTATCACCTGAACGACATCATGGAGACCCGTGACCGGCGGCTGTTTATCGCTGCCGAAGCCGGCAACATCTACCGCTCTGATGACCTGGGCGCAAGCTGGTTGACGGTTTCGCCCGATTACCAGGGTTCCTTTTTTGGAGTTTTTGAAGTCGAGGCCGGACGAGTTATCGCGGTTGGGCTGCGCGGCAACCTGTATTACACCGACGATCTTGGAGCGAGTTGGGTGCACGTCAGGCTGCCGACGATTGCCACACTGAACAGTGGCATTCGCCTCGTCGATGGAACCATCCTGGTGACCGGTCTGGGTGGCGCTGCACTGGTGAGTCGGGACAACGGGGACAGTTTTGAGCTGCATACCCAGCAAAATCGCAAGGGTATTCAGACCGCATTACAGCTCGATGACGGCAGCGTAATGGTGGTCGGCGAGGCCGGTGTCGATACGCTGGTGCTTGGCGCCGAGGGAAGTGCGAACAGTGACTGAAACGGGACCCATCGCTGCCATAGAAAACTTTATTTTCAGGCGCCGCCAGTGGGTCGTCGCATTCTTCGTCATAACCACTGTCTTCATGCTTTTCTCGGCGGTGACCAAACTGGCCATCGATGCCGGGTTCGACAAGATGGTGCCGATGAAGCACGACTACATGCGTACCTACTCCGAGCACCGGCAGGAATTTGGCGGCGCCAATCGTGTCCTGATCGCGCTGGTGGCGGACGGCGATGATATTTTTAGCCCCAGGTTTTTTGAAGCGCTGCGGGTAGCGACCGACGAGGTCTTTTTTATCGCGGGCGTGGATCGGGCGGCCGTGCAATCGGTGTGGACGCCCAACGTACGCTATACTGAGGTCGTTGAAGATGGCGTTCGGGGTGGTCCGGTCATTCCATCCGATTATACGCCCGACGCCATTGGCCTGGCCAAGGTCCGGGAGAATATCCTCAAGGCGGGCATCGTCGGCCGACTGGTTGCCAACGACTTCTCGGCGGCGATAATCAGCGCACAATTGCTGGAAAGCAACCCCGAAACCGGGGAGAAACTAGACCTGGTCAGGGTCTCGCATGACCTGGATGAAATGGTCAGGGCCAGGATTCTCGATGACCCGGCATTTGAGGGCATCGAGGTCAACATCATCGGTTTTGCCAAGGTGGTTGGCGACATAGCGGATGGCACCGGTCGAGTCCTGTTGTTTTTCCTGGTCGCGGCGCTGATTACGGCGGTACTGGTTTATCTCTATTGCCAGTCATTGAAAATCACCCTGATCCCGCTGTTATGCTCCCTGATTGCCGTGGCCTGGCAACTGGGTTCGCTGACCTTGCTGGGGTATGGCATCGACCCGATGGGCATCCTGGTGCCGTTCCTGGTTTTTGCCATCGGGGTCAGCCATGGCGTGCAGATGATCAGTTCGGTCGGCTCCGAGTTGTTCAAGGGCGCCAACTGCCGCGAAGCCGCCCGGATCAGTTTCCGCCGCCTGCTGGTACCCGGCGGAATTGCCCTGGCCAGCGATACGATCGGGTTCATCACCATTCTTTTGATCCCGGTCAGGGTTATCCAGGAAATGGCGATTACCGCGAGCCTGGGTGTGGCCGCGATTATCCTGACCAACCTGGTTTTGCTGCCGGTCCTGATTTCCTACTTGAATCTCGGCGACGATTACCGCGATCGTCTGCGGAGGCGTTCCGAAAACCTCAAGGGATTTTGGATCCGGCTTGCCCGCATTACCGACCGGAAGCCGGCCGCGATCATGCTGGCAATTGCGGGCGTTCTGTTGGTGTTTGGCTATTGGAAAGCAGCGGAAGTCAAAATCGGTGATCTGCACAAGGGCGTGCCGGAATTGCGCGCGGAATCGACCTATAACATGGACAGCGCATCGATCACCGATAGATTTTCAATCGGGGTCGACATCATCACGATCATTGTGGAAACGCCGTCACAGGGCTGCGTCCAGTATGAAGTCATGAACGCAATCGATGAATTCGCCTGGCATATGCGCAATGTCGAAGGCGTGCAGGGTGTCGTCGCGCTGCCGATGATTTCCAAGATCATCAATACCGGCTGGAACGAAGGCAACCTGAAGTGGCGCGTGTTGTCGCGGAACGAGGCGATCCTGGTTCAGTCGGTCGCCTATGTCGAGACCAGTACCGGGCTGTTGAATCGTAACTGCGACGTGATGCCGGTGATGATGTTTACCACCGATCACAAGGCCGAAACGATTGAAAATATTGTCGCTGAGTTCAAAGCCTATGTTGCCGCCAATCCGACCGACGGGGTCAGCATTCGCCTGGCCAGCGAAGACGACGATGTGAAGTTTCGCCTGGCGACCGGCAATGTGGGCGTGATGGCGGCGACCAACGAGGAAGTCTCCGATGCCCAGTTCCCGATACTGGTGGGCGTGTTCACAGCAATCATCCTGTTGTGCTGGGTCACCTTCCGGTCCCTGCGCGCCGTGCTTTGCATTGTCCTTCCCCTGGGCCTGGTTTCCCTGCTGGCTTACGCGCTGATGGCCTTTTTGGAAATAGGGCTAAAAGTCAATACTTTGCCAGTCGTCGCGCTGGGCGTTGGCGTGGGCGTGGACTATGGAATTTATATTTTCAGCCGCATGCAGGAGTTCCTCAAACGAGGAGAAACATTGCACGCGGCGTATCTGAATACACTGACGGTAACCGGTAACGGCGTCGTTTTTACCGCGGTTACCCTGGGTATAGGCGTTGCGACCTGGATATTTTCCCCGTTGAAGTTCCAGGCGGATATGGGAATTTTGCTGACCTTCATGTTCCTGGTGAACATGCTGGGCGCTATTTTTCTGTTGCCGGCGCTGGCAGCCTGGTTGTTTCCGGAAAACAGCCGGGAAAGCTGATATCGCAGATTTTCCTCAGGCGTTCAGATCAGGGATCATTTCACTTTGCAGGCGCTCGATCGCATCCTTGATCAGCAGCTTTCTTTTTTTTAGCCGCTTTAACATCAATTGATCGACAAATGGATCCTGCGACAGCCTGACGATAACTTCATCGAGATCGCGGTGTTCCATACGCAGTAGCTTCAGCTTGCGCAATTTACCGAATGCCTCGGTGTTGATTTTATCGTCCATGGTCGAAAATCGATTGCATGATCAAAGCTTAGACAACTTGCTTGTACGATGCCATGCGGGCAGGCTGAATCATGTCGGCAGCCGTGGCCAATCTACCGTCCTGTCGCCAAAAACCAGGAAGAACGGGTTTAGCAGACTGGCCTTTTGGTTGTATCGAATAACCTCACCGTCGATATTGGTCATTTGTCCGCCTGCAATTTCGACTACCGCCTGGGCCGCTGCCGTGTCCCACTCCGATGTGGGGCCAAGGCGGGGGTAGATATCTGCGCTGCCATCGGCAACCAGACAGATTTTCAGGGAACTGCCCATGGCAACGAGCTCGTAATCTCCGAGGCGCTCGAGGAATGCGTCCAGGCTGGCGCCGCGGTGAGACTTCGAGCCAACCACCCGGACAGGATGCTGGCATTTCGTGCTTGCATGGATGCTTACCGGCTCCTCTCCCGCATCCTGGCGCCAGGCGCCTGATTCCCGGCAGGCATAGTAGTCGCGACCGCTCACCGGCACGTGGACCACGCCGAGCACCGGCCGGTGCTCGTCGATCAGCGCGATATTCACGGTGAATTCGCCGTTGCGTTTCACGAACTCGCGGGTCCCATCCAATGGATCGACCAGCCAGTAGCGCGACCATCCGGACCGGGTCTCAAAACCGATCTCCGCGGATTCCTCGGACAGGATCGGCCAGCCGGGCGTCAGTTTTTCCAGCCCGGCCAGGATGGTGTCGTGGGCGGCCAGGTCGGCAGCCGTCAGCGGCGAGGCGTCCGCCTTGGTCTGCACTGCAAAATCGGTCTCATAGACGGCCAGAATTTGCTCGCCAGCCTGGCGGGCGATGTCGACGATCCCGGGCAACAAAGATCCGATTTCTTTCTCGTTCATCGATTTCTCGGAGACTCGATTGAATGGTGCACAAGGGTATACCATCCATCATCCATGGAATACCTGCGATGACAAGCAGCAATGCCTGCATGCCGAACTGGCAACAGACCGATACCGTGCTGCTCGATATGGACGGCACGGTGCTGGATTTGCGTTTTGACACCGTGTTCTGGCGGGAGACCGTGCCGCGGCGTTATGCGGAACTCAACGGCATCGGTTTTGCACAAGCTCTCGGGAAGCTTGAGCCAAAGTACGCGGAGGTACAGGGGACGCTGGACTGGTATTGCCTGGATTTCTGGAGCGCCGAACTTGGCATCAACCTTGAGCGGCTCAAGGCAGAGGTAGAACAGCATATCGAGTATCTGCCCGGGGCGCTGGATTTTTTATGCTGGCTGGGACGAACCGGCAAGCGCGTTGTCCTGGTGACCAATGCCCATCAGGACAGTCTCAATCTGAAGATCAAACGCACGGGTCTGGACCGGCATTTCGACGCGTTGTTCACTGCGCATGAATTTGGTTTGCCCAAGGAATATCCGGAGTTCTGGGGGCGTTTCGCCAGGCAGGAACAATTTGATCCGGCCAGGACCCTTTTTGTAGACGACAGCTTGCCGGTGCTGCGTGCGGCGAGGGAATTCGGGATCAAGCAGCTTTTTGCGATCAGCCGGCCGGACTCTGGCGCGCCAGGCCAGGACACGGCCGAATTTCCTGCCATCGCTGACTTGTCGGGCCTGCTCCAGTCTGGCTAGCGCCCGCGTGGCCTGCTCCTGCCCCTGAAGGCAGGCTTGCCCGATCGTTGGCTTTTTCTGTGCTTTTCCGGTTTTCGCGGGCGCGGCGGCGGCCGTTTCAATTCGGGAAGCAAGTCAGGCGTTATCTTGCCTACCGGGATCCGGTGTTCGATGTATTCCTCGATGTCCGGCAGGTACACGACAGAGTCCTCGCAACCAAAACTGATCGCGTCTCCGCTGGCGCCGGCTCGAGCCGTCCGGCCGATGCGATGTACATAGTCTTCTGCGTCCTGCGGGAGATCGTAATTGAAGACATGACTGACATCGGGTATGTGCAGGCCGCGCGAGGCCACATCGGTAGCAATCAGGACCGGCAGTTTCCCGCTGGTGAAATCACGTATCAAGGCCTGGCGTTTTCGTTGCGGCACATCGCCGGTAATGGCGCGCGCATCGAAACCGTTGTGGACCAGCCATGCTTGTAAATGTTCCGCACCTCTTTTCGTGTTGAGGAACACCATGGTCCGGGTGGCGTTCATCTGTTGCAGCAAGCCGACCAGCAAGGATATTTTTTCGTGGTTGGACGGGAAGTAAATAAGCTGGCGAACCCGGTCGACGGTGATCCGGTCGGCCTCGATCTTGATGAGTTCCGGGTCGTTCATATGCTCGTATGCCAGCTCGAGTACACGTTGCGACAAGGTGGCTGAGAACAGCATATTCAATCTCGCCACAGGCGGTGGCAGACGTCTGAGCAAATAACGAATATCCCGGATGAAACCGAGATCGAACATCCGGTCGGCTTCGTCGAGCACGACGACCTCAACCGAATCCAGGCTGAAAATCCGCTGCTTGAAATAATCGATGAAACGGCCCGGCGTGCCGATCAGCACATCCACGCCCCGTTGCAACATCTGGCGTTGCTTGTCGTAGTCCGTGCCGCCGTAGACCAGTCCGATCTTCAGCCCGGTATGGGCTCCAAGCATCTCCGCGTCTTTGGCAATCTGGATGGCCAGTTCACGGGTTGGCGCGAGTATCATCGCCCGCGGATCGTTGAGCCGCCTTTGTGCGCCAGCCGGCCGCGTCAACAGCCGTTGAAACAGCGCCAGCAGGAAAGCGGCCGTTTTGCCGGTGCCGGTTTGCGCCTGGCCCGCCACATCGTTGCCGGCCAGCGCTCGAGGCAGGGTTTTTGCCTGAATCGGCGTGCAGTATTCGAATCCGGCGTCTGCCAGCCCCTGATTCAGCTCTGGAGCAAGGTTGAAACTGTCGAATTCGACATCTGTAAGCGGGTTATCGGGCATTTAGGGTACTTTCTTGTTGAATTTTCGGTCTCAGCACTTGCAACCGGCGAATGACCGGTACAAAATGTACTCTATTACGCAGCGGCTTGCAGTGAGCCCGCCGAATCCTTCACCAGCAGTCGATTCCCAGTAGCCGAATTCAAAAGCCGCGTATTTCAGAACATATTGCCTGATTAATTGTCCGGCGTCATTTTTCCGATTTTTTCTTTAACCGGCGTTGCCGGTAAAAAACCATAAGACCTGATACCCAGAAGGAAGCCTAAGTTGAGTGAGCAAGTAATCCATACGAGTGACGATAGTTTTGAAGCCGATGTCATTAAATCAGAGGTGCCGGTGCTGCTGGATTTCTGGGCCGAATGGTGCGCCCCGTGCAAAATGATTGCGCCGATCCTCACCGAGATAGCCGAGGAATATAAGGGACGCCTGAAAATTGCCAAACTCAATATCGACGAAAACCCGTCGATTCCCCCCAAATTCGGGATTCGTGGAATCCCAACGCTGATCCTGTTCAAAAACGGGACGGTCGAAGGACAAAAAGTCGGGGCGCTTTCCAAGTCCCAGTTAACCGCATTTCTGGAAACCAACTTGTGAGGGGCTACTTGGGCAATCAACCACGCGGCGGACGCAGCACGAACAAGTCCGGTAACCGAGCCAAAGGCGGTAACAACGGCAAGGGCGGGAAAGGTCGTTCGCGGCGTCCTCGCGAGATTGACGATGGCACCCGGGCAGAAGAGCTGGAAATAATTCCGGCAGAAGAGCTCGATGCGAAAAAATCGTCGTTAAACCTGACCGAACTCAAACACCGTCCGGTCACCGAGTTGGCGGAACTTGCGGAGGAAAATGGGCTGGAGGACCTGGCCCGTGCCCGCAAGCAGGATATTATTTTCACCATCTTAAAGGCCCATTCGCAAAAGGGCGAGGACATCTATGGCGATGGCGTGCTGGAGATCCTCCAGGACGGTTTTGGTTTTCTTCGTTCTGCCGATAGTTCCTACCTGGCCGGCCCCGATGATATCTATGTGTCGCCGAGCCAGATTCGCCGCTTCAGTTTGCGCACCGGCGATACCGTATCCGGGCTGATCAGGCCGCCGCGAGACGGCGAGCGGTATTTTGCCTTGCTCAAGATCGGCGAGATCAATTTTGAAGCGCCGGAAAACGCCCGCCACAAGGTAGCGTTTGGCAACCTGACGCCGTTGTTTCCAACGGAACGCCTGGAACTCGAAATCGGCAACGGCAGTACCGAAGACCTGACCGCTAGAATCATCGACTTGATGTCGCCGATCGGCAAGGGTCAGCGTGGCCTGATCGTTTCTCCGCCGAAGGCGGGCAAGACGATGTTGCTGCAGAACATCGCGACCTCGATCACTGCGAAACACCCCGAAGTTATCCTGATTGTCCTGCTGATCGACGAACGTCCCGAAGAAGTCACGGAGATGGTACGCAGCGTTCGCGGCGAAGTGGTTTCCAGTACTTTCGACGAGCCGGCCAGCCGCCATGTCCAGGTTGCTGACATGGTGATTGAAAAAGCCAGGCGCCTGGTCGAGCACAAGAAAGACGTCGTGATCCTGCTCGATTCGATCACCCGCCTGGCGCGTGCTTATAACACCGTCGTGCCATCGTCGGGCAAAGTACTGACCGGTGGCGTGGATGCCAATGCCCTGCACAAGCCAAAACGGTTCTTTGGCGCAGCACGCAACATCGAAGAGGGCGGCAGCCTGACGATCATCGCCACGGCTCTGGTGGAGACCGGTTCGCGGATGGACGATGTGATATACGAAGAGTTCAAGGGCACCGGCAACATGGAAATTCACATGGACCGGAGAATCGCGGAAAAACGGATTTTTCCTGCGCTCAACATCAACAAGTCCGGAACCCGGCGCGAGGAGTTGCTCACCAAGCCCGACGAACTGCAGAAAATCTGGATTCTGCGCAAGCTGCTGCACTCGATGGACGAGGTGGCGGCCATCGAATTCCTGCTCGGCAAGATGAAGGACACCAAGACCAACGCGCAATTCTTTGACGCGATGAAGCGCTGACGCCGCTACCTGATCGACCGATCACCCAGCAAAGCTTAGCGCGCGAGCGCGCGGTGGCCGATATCGCGGCGATAAAAAGCGTCTTTCCAGTGTATTTTTTCGGTTAACGCGTAGGCGCATTGTTGTGCTTCGGCGATGGTATCGGCCAAAGCCACGACACAGAGTACGCGGCCGCCGGCGGTAACGATCTCGCCACCTTCTAATTTGGTGCCTGCGTGAAACACCTTGCCATGGTCGGCATTGGCCCGATCGAGTCCTGCTATGGGATTGCCGCCGGCATAACTGCCTGGGTATCCACCCGCTGCCATCACCACGCCCAGTGACACGCGCTGGTCCCAGTTGGCCTCGACCTGGTCGAGTCGCCCATCCAGTGCGGCATCGCACAGCATGACCAGGTCGGAGCGCAGCCGCGCCAAGACCGGTTGCGCCTCCGGGTCGCCGAAACGGCAATTGAATTCCACGACGCTGGGAGCGCCGGTATCGTCAATCATGAGCCCGGCATACAGGAAGCCGGTGTAGGGATTTCCATCAGCCGCCATGCCGGAGACTGTGGGTTCGATGATCTCTCGCATGACCCGACCGTGTACTTGCGGGGTAACGACAGGCGCCGGGGAGTACGCTCCCATGCCGCCGGTGTTCGGGCCGACATCGCCGTCGTCGCGGGTTTTATGGTCCTGTGAGGTGGCCAGCGGCAGGATATTTTTGCCATCGCAAATTACGATAAAACTGGCTTCCTCACCTGGCAGAAATTCTTCCATGATGACCCGGCCGCCGGCCTCGCCAAAGCGCTTCTGTTCCAGCATGTCCCGTAGTGCGGTCTCGGCCTCGGATTCAGTGTTGGCGACCACGACCCCTTTCCCCGCCGCCAGGCCATCGGCCTTGATAACGATCGGCGTGCCGGCCTCTTTTAGCCATGCCAGTGCCGGGTCGAGCTGCTCGAAAGTTCGATGTCTTGCCGTCGGGATACCGTGACGGGCCATGAAGTCCTTGCTGAACGCCTTTGAGCCTTCCAGCCGCGCTGCGGCCTTGCAGGGGCCGAAACAACGCAGGCCCTCGGCGGCAAAACGATCGCAGATGCCGTTGACCAGCGGGGTTTCCGGTCCGACGATGGTCAGTCCGATCTTCTCCTGTCTGGCCAGGTCCAGCAAGCCCTCGATATCGTCTGCAGAAACAGGAACGTTTCGCATACCGGGCTCGCCGCCAGTCCCGGCATTGCCCGGCGCGACCAGGACTTCATCGACCAGCGGCGACTGGCTCGCTTTCCAGGCCAGCGCATGCTCGCGCCCGCCGCTACCCACAATCAGCACTTTCATTGCATCGCCCTCGCTTCGCTACCGGCAGCCCACAAAACTGCTGAAACTGCTAGTGCCTGAAATGCCGCACGCCGGTGAAAACCATGCTGATGCCATGTTTGTCAGCGGCATCGATGACTTCCTGGTCGCGCATCGAGCCGCCTGGCTGGATGATGGCGGCTACGCCCATTTCGGCGGCTTGATCGATGGTGTCCCTGAATGGGAAGAAGGCGTCCGACGCCATCACCGAACCGGCGATCGCCAGGCCTGCGTCCGCAGCCTTGAGCGCAGCGATCCGCGCACTGTAAACGCGGCTCATCTGGCCGGCGCCGACGCCCAGCGTCTGGCGGTCCTTGCAAAAAACGATGGCATTGGATTTTACGAATTTGACTACTTGCCAGCTGAACAGCAGGTCATCGAGTTCTTTCGCGGTCGGTTCCTTGCGCGTCACCGTGGTCAGGTCGCCAGCCGTGACCAGGCGATCGTCCCGGGTCTGCGCGAGCAGGCCGCCGGAGATTTTCTTCAGTTGCAGCGCGGAATCATTCGCTGGCATCGTGGACCCGGTGCCGAGCACCCTGATATTGGGTTTTGCGGACAACACGCTCAGCGCTGCGTCGGCAATTTCCGGGGCGATGATGACTTCGACGAACTGCTGATCGATGATCGCTCGCGCGGTTTCGGCTGACAAGGACCGGTTAAAAGCGACGATGCCGCCGTACGCGGAGGTGGGGTCGGTAGCATAGGCCAGGCGATAAGCTGCCAGGCACTCGCTCGCGATGGCGACCCCGCAAGGATTGGCGTGTTTGACGATAACGCAGGCCGGCGCGTCGAATTGCCCGACGCACTCCCAGGCGGCATCCGTGTCAGCGATGTTGTTATAGGATAATTCCTTGCCCTGATGTTGCTTTGCCCCTCCCAGGCTGCCCGCTGGCACATTCCGGTTCCGGTAAAAGGCTGCCTCCTGGTGGGGGTTTTCTCCGTACCGCAGTATCGTCTGCCGGTCGAAATCCAGGCACAGGTGCGGCGGCAGAAGTTGCTCGCCAGGCGGTTGTTCGTTTTTGGCGCTGGCAAGGTACTGACTGATAGCCTGGTCATATGACGCGGTGTGGGCGAATGCTTTCGTGGCCAGATCGAAACACAGGTCGGCACCCAGGCAACCATCGTTCGCCTGCATTTCCGCGATGATGCGCGGGTAATCGTCCGGGTCGACGACAACGCAGACGCCGGCGTGGTTTTTGGCGGCCGCCCTTAGCATCGCGGGTCCGCCGATATCGATATTTTCTAGCGCATCGCTCAGCGTGCAATTGGGCGCTGCAATCGTTTCCCTGAACGGATAGAGGTTGACGACCAGTAGGTCTATTGGATCTATTCCATGCGCCGCCATGGCGTCGTCGTCGATGCCGCGACGACCCAGGAGACCACCGTGTATCTTCGGGTGCATGGTCTTGACGCGACCATCCATGAGTTCGGGAAATCCCGTGTGATCCGCGACCTCGGTGACTTCGATACCGGTGTCACAGAGCAGTTGTGCGGTCCCGCCGGTAGACAACAGGTGTACCTTCCGAGCGCCAAGAAAACGGCCGAGTTCCGGCAAACCCCGCTTGTCCGAAACGCTAAGCAGCGCCCGCCTGATTTTTATCACGGGAAGTTTCCGGCAGGATCAGTTGACGAGGCCATGCCGGCGCAATTTCTTGCGTAGGGTGCCACGATTGATGCCCAGGATATCGGCGGCCAGGCTCTGATTGCCCTCGGCGTAATCAAGGACGGTGCGCAACAGCGGTTTTTCGACTTGCCCGATGACCAACTCGTACAGGGCCTTGGGCTGGTGCCCGTTCAGCATCTCAAAATAGCTGGTCAGCGCTTCTTCGGTAAGGTCGCAAAGGGGTTTCTGGTTGACATGAATTTTGCCGTCCGGCTTACTGCTTCTGGCTCTGCTCACAATTATTCTTCCCCACTTATGCTGCCAGGTTGAATCCTGGATTTAGATATTCTTCGCCAATGGCAAACAGCGTTTCGACCAATCGTTCTTGCTCAATTGCGGTCTCAACGCGAACCGCTTCGTTGCGTACCTGCGGCTGTATTCCGCAGGCATCGAAATACCATCCCAAGTGCTTTTGGGCCACCCGGACGCCGGTGTACTCCCCGTAAAACCGGTACAGGTTTTGCAAATGGGCGAGCATAATATCACGGACCTGGTGGTTTGCGGGAGCGGGTTTCAGTTTTCCGTAGCGACAATAAAAATCGATTTGCGAAAACAGCCACGGACGACCCTGCTCGGCGCCGAGCTCGCGGCACAGTTGCCTGAACGGACGATCGGTTGCCCCGGCCATCGCGGCGCCAGCACCAGGCGATTGCGCATCTTGAAAGGTCCGATAATCGGACTCACGCGGCGTGGGTCCATGAGCCTGACGAACCAGGCTCAGTCCGGGCAGGGTTCGTAATAGCAACGCGCGGAAGCGCCGGTTCACGCCGGTCTATTTGCAGCGCAATTCCTGGTTGCTGTCTTGCAGGCAGTATTCGATATGATAATTTTGCGCCAGATCGTCCGCCAGCTCCATGACGCGTATATCGACCGCAACCTGCTCGCCGGCCGCCATTCGTGCCTGGTCTCCGGGATCGGTCTGCAGGTATTCGCCGGCATGTAAATCCCGGATCGCCAGTGCTTCGTCCCATTGATCGGTAAAAATTAGCCGCAGGATCGGGTAGGGCTGGGCAAAGGTGGCGCGGTTCGTAAGAATCGCCGAAATCTCGACCACGCCGGTACCGGTCTCGTTGCCCACGACCCGGGTGCGCCGAATGTCATAGGCATCCAGGTCCCATTGCCGGGTCAGCGGAGTCCCAAGACCGCTGTATACACTTTCCAGCAACGGACCGAACGAGTCGCTTGCCAGAATCTGGTAGCGGGAATAGTGAATCAGTTGGGCCAGCAGCATGAATGCCAGTGCGACCGCAACAGCGATAGCCGCTGGCCGGTGGTATTTTCTTGCCAGCGTAAAGCGGCGGTTTTCAGCGGCTGCAGGCGTCGGCGCCGATTCCGGCGTGGCCTGGGTAACGTCAAGATCGAGCACATCATCGCTGGCGAGGACAATTTCTTCGGCGCCTTCTGCGTGCGAGTCAAAAAATTCTTCCAGCGATGAGATCTCCGCCCCGTCTTCTGCTTCAGCACCGGTTTCCAATGCCGGTGGTTCTTCGTCGGCAGCCATGAAAACGGTGTCAATCTGGTCACCAGGCACATCGAATTCAAGTTCGTCTTTTTCCGCAGATTCCAGGGTAACTTCACCGAGCCAGATTTCTTCAACGCCGCTGTCGGAACCGGCCGCTGCATGCTCCACATCCACTTCGTCGGCTGCCTGTTCGGAATCTTGCGTTGCGCTTTCTTCCTCGCCGGGTTCGGCAGCGCGCGGCGTTTTGGGTTCGTCGTCAGGCTGGTCATCCAAAAGCTGATCATCAGCGAGTTTTTCGGATTCGTCCTGATCCTCATTTTCCAGCAGCTCATCATCAGCGAGCACGTCGGGTTCGTCGATTTCATCGTCTACCGGAAGGCTGTCATCGGCAGCCACTGCGGGCTCGGCCATATTCCCGTTTTCCAAAAACTCATCATCAGCGAGGTTTTCGGGGTCGTCGCTTTCATCGTCTTCCAGGGGGCTGTCACCAGCAGCCTCTGGGAACTCGTCCCCATCCTCGTCTTCCAAAAGATCGTCGTGTGCGAGTTGCTGGGACTCATTTTCATCATCGACGTTGATGTCCTCCAGTCCTGCTTCTTCATCGGCGCCTTCGGCCAACCGTTCCAGGAAGTCCATGCTGGGCTGATCCGGGTCCGTCTCCGGGGCGGTGTCCTGAGCCTCTTCGGACATCAATGCCTCGTCTTCATCGGCATCGGGCGCATCTACTATGGGATCGCCAGCGTCGGCGGTCTCATCCTCGGTCCGTCCGTGACCACCCGCCGATGGCTCCGCGAGCACAGACTGGTCCTCGCCTGCTTCTTCGGGCGGAGTATCTGCAGCGTCGACATCGCCGACAAAATGCGGTCCCGACGACTCCCAGGCTTTGGATTCGGTGGCGTGGATCGTCGCCAGTACGGCGGCCTCAAATGCTTCGGCATCCTCGACCAGAACGACTTCATCGGGGGTCGCGGTTTGCTCGCCGCCGGCTGCGTCGAGGTCATCAACCGCTTCTGCCCCCAAGCCATCCGGCTGAGTTCCGGCATCCTCGCCCTGATCCGCGGGCGCTGGCAGGTTGGCAGCCGCTTCGCTGGCGCTTTCCTGGATATTGCTCAATGCGTTAAAGGAAAAATCACACTGACCGCAGCGCACCTGGCCAGCCGCTTGCTGCAGGTGTTTGGCGCTGACTTTGAAAACGGTTTCGCAGTTTGGACAGCAGGTAAACAAAAGAACTCCCAGACCGTTATTCCGTGCCGCGGGCGCCGCTGAGCAGCACCCGGTCATCCATAGTGAGCGATGGGTTCATATCAAACCATGTCTGCTAGCGTTGTTCCACTGCTGAGGCCCGTGCAAGGACATCCGGGCTGGGTGGCCCCGGTTCGCCGTTCCACACGCGCGTCTCACAGGCCCAGGCGTTTTTCAAGGTAATGAATGTCTGTTCCGCCAGCCTGGAACGCACCGTGATTGGTTATTTCCTGGTGCAATGCGATGTTGCTCTTGATTCCTTCTATAACCATTTCGTTCAGGGCATTGCGCATTCTGGCAATGGCCGTTTTCCGGTCGGCCCCATGTGCAATAATTTTGCCGATCATCGAGTCGTAAAAAGGCGGCACCTCGTAACCGCTGTACAGATGACTGTCTACGCGTATACCGGGCCCACCAGGCGCATGCCATAACCTGACCGGTCCGGGGCTGGGGGTAAAGTTTTTGGGGTCTTCCGCGTTGATACGGCATTCGATGGCATGCCCGCTTATCCGAATATCCTGCTGGCTGAATTTCAGTTTTTCGCCGGCGGCAATTTCCAGCTGCGCCCTGACGATGTCCACTCCCGTGATCATTTCGGTGACCGGGTGTTCGACCTGGATCCGGGTGTTCATCTCGATGAAATAGAACTCACCGTTTTCATACAGAAACTCAAACGTGCCGGCGCTGCGGTAACCCATCGCCTTGCAGGCATCGACACAAACACGACCCATTTCCGTGCGCTGCTGTTCGGTGATTCCGGGCGCCGGCGCCTCTTCGATGACTTTCTGATGCCGGCGCTGCATGGAGCAATCGCGCTCACCCAGGTGAATCACGTTGCCATGATGGTCAGCCAGTACCTGGAACTCGATATGACGCGGCTTCTGCAGGTATTTCTCCAGGTACACTACTTCGTTATCGAATGTCGCTTTAGCCTCTGCCTTGGTCAGGGCAATCGCATTCATCAATGCGCCCTCGGCGTGGACAACCCGCATGCCGCGGCCACCGCCGCCGCCCGATGCCTTGATGATCACCGGATAGCCGATCTCGCGCCCTATCCGGAGGTTTTCCTCGACATCGTCGCCCAGCGGGCCATCCGACCCGGGCACGCAGGGCACACCGGCTTCCCGCATCGCCTTGATCGCCGAAACCTTGTCGCCCATGCGGCGGATGGTTTCGCCGCGCGGGCCAATAAATACGAAGCCGGAATTCTCTACGCGCTCCGCGAAATCCGCGTTCTCGGACAAGAAACCATAGCCGGGGTGAATTGCCATAGAGTCGGTTACTTCTGCGGCGCTGATGATGGCCGGCATGTTCAGATAACTGTCTATAGATTGTGGCGGTCCGATGCAGACAGATTCATCCGCCAGCAGCACATGCTTCTGGGTCGCATCCGCAGTGGAATGTACCGCCACGGTTTTTATGTTCAGTTCACGGCAGGCTCGCAATATGCGTAAAGCAATTTCGCCCCGGTTGGCGATGACAATTTTGTCCAGCATGATATCGCTGCTCTCAGGAATTCATTCAATAATGAAAAGTGGCTGGCCAAATTCCACCGGGTCACCGCTTTCTACGAGTACCGAGACAATGGTGCCGGACACGTCTGCTTCAATCTGGTTCATCATCTTCATGGCCTCGATGATGCACAAAACGTCGCCTTCGCTGACCGAGCTGCCGATTTGTACAAAGGACTTCGCTCCCGGCGCGGGTGAGTCGTAAAAAGTTCCTACCATCGGTGCGGTTATGTTGTGGCCGCCAGACTTGGCCTCAACGGCCGGTTCCGAGGCCGCGGCGGCAGCCACGGGGGGTGGCGCCTGGATAGCTACCGGCGCCGCCGGTGCAGATAAGGCCGCCTCGGGATAACGGCGGATGCGCACCGAATCTTCTCCTTCGGTGATTTCAAGTTCCGCAATTCCGGATTCCTGGAGAAGTTCAATCAGTTTTTTGACTTTACGAATATCCATCGGGTTTACTCTGGTTGTTTTTCAGCCGCAGCGGCCAGGTGTTGGATCGCTGCCTGCAGCGCCAGGCGATAACTATGTGGCCCGAAACCGGCAATGACACCCAGCGCGATGTCGCTGAAAAAACTTTGTCGCCGGAACGGTTCCCGCGCTGCAGGGTTGCTCATGTGTACTTCGAAAAACGGTGTCCCCGTGGCCAGCAAGGCGTCGCGCAAAGCGATGGAGGTATGGGTAAACGCAGCCGGGTTGAACAGAATCAAATCGGTGCCATCGTCACCACAGCCATGGATCCTTTGCAACAACTCGTGCTCTGCATCACTTTGATAACAGCCAAGACTGTGTCCGGCTTCTTTCGCCAGGCCGGATAATTCGTTCTCGATGTCCGCGAGCGTGCGCTCACCATAGCGGTGAGGCTCCCTTTGTCCCAGCAGGTTCAGGTTGGGGCCGTTGAGCAGTAGAATCTGGGCCATTTCTTATGATTTCGCCGAAGTTAAGGGCAATATTACACATTTTAGCGGCAGATTTACGACAATTTTTAGTCCATGGCCTCCAGGAGGGTCTGCGCCCCGGCAAAATCGATGCTCCCGTTCTCGGTTTGCCAGAGGATGTCGATAATCCGCGTGGCCTGATCCGCGTGGAGTTCGCCTATATGATTATGCAAGGTCCGGCCGTCGCTGAGGCTGAAAACCGTGCCCGGCAGTACAATCAGGTCCAGGCCGAATGCTTCCGCTACATCCATCGCGTCCTGCTCGCCGACCAGCACCGGGTAATTCATTTTCATCGCCTTTGCGTACTGCTCAACCGCATCCGGAAAATCCAGCGCGATGCCGATTAACTGCAGGCCGGCGGCAGTGTGTTCCAACTGCATTTCCATGAGCATCGGGATTTCCCGCCGGCAGGGTGCGCACCAGGTTGCCCAGAAATTGACGACCAGGGGTTTTCCCTCCCATTGCCGCGATGACACCGGCACGCCCTCGGGTGATATCAGTTCGAATGTCGGACGCAGACCCGGGCCGGCGGTCGTGGATCGCGTGACTGGCGCCGTACCCGCGGGATGCAGCTGGCCGCCTCCCTGGTACTCATTCCAGACCTGGAACGCGATAAAGCCGACGATCGCCGCCGCAC